>CAZZHB010000139.1:0-2533 GCA_964653615.1 uncultured Aquiluna sp. | reverse complement strand
AAATCCTCCGCATCTGCGGCTAACGAAAGAAGCACACATGAAGAAAAGGCGTTGGCCCTGGATCGTCGCAATAACAGCAGTTGTTGCGGCTGTGGTGGGTGGATTTGTGTTCACCAATCTGAATCAGGTAACCCTGTACGAGACCTTCGAGGTGAAGCCAACCGAGGTTATCAAGACCGTATCCGCCAATGGCCAGTTAGCCGAAACCCAGCTGCTCGCCTATGGACCGAGCGAAGAGCCGGTTCAGGTTTCCGCAAATGGCTCGACTGCTATTCCAGTGCAGTTTGGCTTGAGCCTTGAGATTGAGTCAATCGAGGTGAGTGCAGGCGATCAGGTCAAGGCCGATGATATCTTGTTTAGCTTCCTAAACCAGATGGGCCAGAGCGTTGAAGTTGTCGCCATTGCCGATGGCATAGTTCGTTCTGTCGACACCGCTGCGGGGCTCCGCACCTCGGCTTCCGTGCTGACAATTGGCAGCGCGGAGCCAATCGTCTCTGTTTTTGTTAGTGAGTATGACGCGGACCTGGTGACTCTGGGGCAAAAGGCAACCATTGAACTTGACGCCATCAACGCAGTCTTTGAGGGCAAGGTAGTCCGTATCGGTCAGGTTGCCCAGTCGGTCAGCGGCATCAAGCAGTACGAGGTCTTGGTTGAGGTTACCGAGATTCCAGAAGGTGCAAGGTTTGGCATGAGCGCCACCGCTGAGATTGAGGTTGAGAAAAAGGCCGATGTTCTAGCGATCCCCATGAGCGCACTGATTGGCGATGTGCCAGAGGTTGAGATTTTGATTGTCGACTCCGAAGGCAAGCAAACTGTAGAGACCGTTGAGGTCAAGCTTGGCCTGACCGGTGACAGCTTGGTGGAGATCACTTCTGGTTTGTCAGAAGGCGACAAGGTGATCACTGGAGTTAGCGGCACAATCCCAGCACCAGTGAACTTTGGACCGCCTCCAGGAGCTAGAAACAGTGGCTAATGCTGTAGTCGAACTCGCAGGAGTTCGACGGGAGTATTTGGTTGGCGATCAGGTGACTGTTGCGCTAGATGGCGTGGACTTGGTTATTGAGCGCGGTGAGTTCGTGGCCATTGTTGGACCTTCCGGTAGCGGCAAGTCAACGATGATGAACCTAATTGGTTGCCTAGATAGACCAAGCTCTGGTGTTGTGAAGATTGCCGGAGATTCCACCGCGGACCTAAACGACAATCAGCTAACTGCACTTAGATCCAAAGCGATCGGTTTTGTGTTTCAGCAATTTCAACTACTGCCAAACACCACCGCTATCGAAAATGTAATGGCTCCGCTTTTGTATCAGGGCGTAAGTTCCAGACAGGCGAAAGTCGCAGCCTCAGAAATGCTCAACAAGCTTGGCCTTGGCGAGCGACTCAACTTTGATCGCAATCGCCTCTCCGGTGGTCAGCAACAGCGTGTTGCGATTGCCAGGGCATTGGTTACCGGACCCGACATTGTGTTGGCAGACGAGCCAACCGGTGCGTTGGACTCAAAGACCGGGGCGCAGGTTATTGAACTTTTGCAGCAGCTCAATCAAGAGGGTAGAACCATCATCTTGATCACTCACGATTTAGAAATTGCGGCAAGTGCCCCGCGCCGAGTCTTTCTGCGCGACGGACTTATTGAACGCGATGAGCGAGGTGTCAAATGAGACTGCTAGGTACCGCTCGACTAGCCCTTAACCGCATCTGGGCCACCAAGGTCCGCTCACTTTTGACGATGCTGGGTGTGGTTATCGGCGTGGCGGCGATTGTGGCTTTGACCTCGATTGTGGATGGCGCATCACAGGGAATCAACAAGTCGCTAGCCACCTTGGGCACCAATCAGCTAAACATCACCGCAATGGCTCCGGATGCACTGAGTGAGCAAGATGCCACTGCCCTGGCCGCACTTGAGGGTGTCTCCGTGATGTTTGTGCAGACCCAGAATGAGGGCACCATCGCAACCGCCGACAAGAGGGTAAATGCTCGCTTGGTTGGCGTATCGGCAGAGTACTTCGAAGCGGTCAAGCCAGATATCGCCATGGGTTCATATCTTTCCAACAGCACCTTCGCAGCCTCCGCTAAGGACGTGGTCTTTGGAGCCGATGCAGCCAATGACCTGGGCCTGACCGACGACATGCTGGGTAAGACGGTCAAGCTCAATGGCCAAGACTTCAGGCTGGTTGGCGTGCTGGATGATCAGGCTGGTTTTGGCACCAATGGTCGGGTTTATGTCACTCTCGATGCGGCCCGCAAACTCTTTAGTCAGTACCCGTATGTCTCAAGCATCGTGGTTCAGGCTGAGACCCCCGAGGCAGTCGATGCTTTGCAGTTGGCAGCCGATCGGCTGCTTCGTGAGCGCTATGGCTTGGGCACGGAGACTGACGCTCGCTACACCATTACCAACCAGGCATCGCTGATTGCTGCGGTGAGCAGCATCACCGACACCCTTGGCTTATTGCTAACCGGCATCGCCGGAATTTCGCTGGTGGTCGGTGGCATTGGAATCATGAACATCATGCTGGTCTCGGTTCGCGAACGAACC
>CAZZHB010000138.1:0-2536 GCA_964653615.1 uncultured Aquiluna sp. | reverse complement strand
CCTCTTCATTATCAGTGAAGCGCTCTAACCACCTGAGCTATAGGCCCGTAGAACCCCTCAACTTTACTAAAAATTGTCGAAGATGCCAAACCGAATTTTCTAGTTGTTGGTGAAGGTAACCGAAACTCCGCCAACAATCTTGGAAATTAGGTTGAAAAGCAGTGCCCAAATAGCCGAGAGCGCGGTTGTGAAGACCACGTTCAATAGGGAAATGGTGGCTGCGGTGCCGACAATGTTGCCAAAGGAGAACTCGCTCTCCAGGCTAAATCCGCTGCCCTCGCCGAAGATGCTGGAAAGCAGACCGCCGACTGAGGCAAAGACTCCGGAGCTTGCAAGTACTGCCCAAAGCAGGATTGAGCCAACGATGGTGGCGATCGCCAGAGCGATCGAAACCATGAAGCCCACCTTTAGAGCCGACATCACGTCAATTGAGCGCAGCTTCAGGCGAACCTGCTTGACTGGCTCCTTTGGAGCGCTACTCCGCTTGAACAGCTTCGCCATCTGGCTCTCCCTCAATCTCTACAGAATCGTTGGTCTCTAGATTACGCTCCGTGTTGCGCGCTAGCGACAATACCGAATCTGACTCCTCGAAGCGAGCAAATACCACGCCCATGGTGTCGCGACCCTTGGCAGGTACCTCGGCGGCATTGGTTCTAATCACCTTGCCGGAGGCAAGCACGACCAAAACTTCGTCGGCTTCCTCAACAATGAGCGCACCAACCAGATCGCCGCGCTTTTCGTCCAGCTTGGCAACCTTGATACCTAGGCCACCGCGGTTTTGAATGCGGTACTGGTCAGCGCTGGTGCGCTTGGCGTAACCACCCTCGGTGACCACGAATACGAATCCGGCCTCACCAATAACGGTTGCACTCAGTAGCTCATCGCCCTTTCTAAAGCTCATGCCCATCACACCGGAGGTGTCACGGCCCATTGGCCTTAGCTGCTCGCTGGAAGCGGAGAACCTGATCGACATTCCCTTGCGAGATACCAACAGCAGGTCATTCTCATCGCTAACCAGCATTGCGTTCACTAGCTCATCGCCCTCGCGGAGCTTGATGGCGATAATTCCGCCGGTTCGAGCGGTGTCATAGGACTCAAGTGCGGTCTTCTTTACGAGTCCAGAGCGGGTGGCGAGCACTAGGTATGGTGCCTGCTGGTAGTCCTTTAGGTCCAATACCTCGACGATGCGCTCTTCTGGCTGCAGTGCTAGCAGGTTAGCTACGTGCTGACCCTTGGCATCGCGACCAGATTCCTGGATCTCGTAAACCTTGGAGCGGAAAACGCGTCCGGTGTTGGTGAAGAACATCAACCAGTGGTGGGTGGTGGAAACGATGAAGTTTTGCACGACATCGTCGGCACGCAGGCTCGCGCCCTTTACGCCCTTACCACCGCGGTGCTGAACTCGGTAGTTGTCACTTCTGGTGCGCTTGATGTAGCCACCGGCGGTCAGAGTGACGACCATTTCCTCTTCAGGGATTAGGTCTTCCATAGAAACATCGCCGTCGAAGCCAAGCAGGATCTCGGAGCGGCGGTCATCACCGTAGCGACCAACCACTTCTTCTAGCTCATCGGAGATAATCTGGCGCTGAACAGCCTCATCGGCGATGATGCGCTGGAATTCAGCGATCTGGCGCTCTAGCTCGGCTGCCTCATCGATGATCTTCTGACGCTCAAGTGCTGCCAACTGCCTTAGCTGCATGTTCAAGATTGCTCTTGCCTGCAGTTCATCGATCGAAAGCAACTTCATTAGGCCTTCGCGGGCATCGTCCACAGTCGCACTGCGGCGAATCAGCGCAATAACCTCATCAAGGGCATCTAGCGCCTTGAGATATCCGCGCAAAATGTGGGCACGCTCTTCGGCCTTGCGAAGACGGAACTGGGTGCGGCGAACAATTACATCTACCTGGTGAGCAACCCAGTTGGTGATGAAACCATCGATTGACAGGGTGCGAGGCACTCCATCAACCAGTGCCAGCATGTTGGCACCGAAGTTTTCCTGCAGCTGGGTGTACTTGTAGAGGTTGTTTAGAACAACGCGGGCTACCGCATCCTTCTTTAGGACGATAACCAGGCGCTGACCGGTGCGACCAGAGGTTTCATCGCGGATATCTGCGATTCCGGTGAGCTTGCCTTCCTTGACTAGTTCGGCAATCTTCAGGGCTAGGTTGTCTGGGTTCACCTGGTAAGGCAGCTCAGTTACCACTAGGCAGGTGCGGTTGTGGATCTCTTCGACATTCACCACTGCACGCATGGTGATTGAGCCGCGACCGGTGCGGTAAGCATCTTCAATGCCACGACGGCCAAGGATCTGGGCGCCAGTTGGGAAGTCTGGGCCCTTGACGAGCTTGATTAGCTCTTCAATTAGCTCTTCACCAACCACATTTGGGTTCTTGAGCACAAACTGAGCAGCTTGAGCGATTTCGCGTAGGTTGTGCGGTGGGATGTTGGTGGCCATACCAACGGCGATACCGATCGAGCCGTTTACCAAAAGGTTTGGGAACCTGGAAGGCAAAATGGTTGGTTCTTGGGTTCTGCC
>CAZZHB010000137.1:0-2546 GCA_964653615.1 uncultured Aquiluna sp. | reverse complement strand
ATATATGATAAGGAGCCACAGTGCATCAGTACTTCTCGGGCTTCAAGACTTAGCAACGCCAATGACTCTCCAAGTCATCTCATACCAACCCACTTAACAGTCTTCTTCACCCAATAGGTTTTATTGGGTCTGACGGTTGGCTTTTACTGACTTATTCCCGAATGTCTTACCTGTCGCAGGAGTATAAAGCCCGGTTTAGACACATGAGCTGGTGTCTATATGTCAAATACAAAGTTATATACGAGGTAATTCCTCGACACCAAGAGCTGTGAGCAGCAAGGTTGCAACCATCGAAATCAACGAAACGGCAATGACCCCGATCGCCATATAGGCCAGGGTTACTTCAATTTGTGAGCGCTTTGGAGAATCAGCCATCGGATAACTCTAACTCTTCAGATACACTTATCGCCGGTTAGTGGAAAGTAGGACGTATGCCAACCGGCAAAGTTAAATTCTTTGATGACGACAAGGGCTTCGGCTTCATCGCGGGCGATGACGGCACCGAGGTGTTTCTGCACATCTCCGCTCTGCCTGCCGGCACCTCAACCATCAAGCCTGGATCACGTGTCGAATACGGCATTGCCGACGGTCGCAAGGGAGCGCAAGCGCTCTCGGTAAGAATCATTGAGGTTCCAACCCTTACCCCAATGAACCGCAAGCCTGCCGAAGACCTCGCAATCATCACCGAAGACCTAATTCGCCTTTTGGACCAGATCGGCGGAAACCTAAAGCGCGGTAAGTACCCAGAGGCCACTCACTCGCGCAAGGTAGCGCAGCTATTGCGCAAGGTTGCTGATGAGCTCGAAGGTTAATCCGACCGATCTAGCTCTCGAGGCTTTGCGGGAAACCACTGAGCACTCGCTTATCGGTGAATTTGTTTCCGAGCTGGAAACCGAGAAAAACGTTTTTGAAGTTCGCTTCGATTGCACGCTGAAGCAATATCAGCATTGGCACTGGGTGGTCACCCTGACTCAAGCCGATAAGCGCAGCCCGCTAACAGTTTCTGAAATCAATCTGCTTGCATCTGAAAACGCGCAGCTCGCACCACAGTGGGTGCCATGGGCAGAGAGACTTGCGGAATTTAGGCGCCAGTTGCGTGCCGAGGGTAAGGCGAATAGCGATGCTGAAGCCGACGCTCTAATCGAGGGTATGCACTCAGGATTTACGAACCATGAACCAGGCGAGGATTCCCAGCAGAATTCCGATGACGGCGGTGTGAAGCCACCAGTCAAGGCCCGCGTTCGCCAGCGCCGGGTAAAACGCAATGAAGAGAATCAAAGCCACGACCCAGAGGCCGGTTCCGACCAAGATAGCTAGTTTGGTGTTTACCTCGGCCGGCTTTGGTTCTGGGTGACGATCGGAAAACTTCACAAAAAGCTTCGCCATTTAGATTCGCTCCAGCACATAGTCAAGGCACTCAATCAGCGCTTGAACATCACTTGGTTCCGTTGAAACAAAAGTTGCAACGCGAATTTGGTTTCTGCCCAACTTTCGATATGGCTCGACGTCGACAACACCATTTGCCCTCAGCGTCTTGGTGATTTCGGTCGCGTCAACCTTCTCGTCGAAGTCAATCGTCACTACGACTTGTGAGCGGTGTTCGGGGTTGGACACATAAGCGGTGGCAACTTCGGTGCGCTCGGCCCAGTCATACAGCAGCTTTGAACTCTGCTTGGTTCTGGCATCTGCCCACTTGAGACCACCATTTTGGTTGATCCACTTAATCTGATCATTCAGTAGGTAAAGCGTCGCGATCGCCGGAGTGTTGAGAGTCTGGTTTAGTCGTGAGTTATCCAACGCAGTTTTCACGCTTAGAAACTCCGGGATGTAGCGATCGCTGGCGTGAATCTGCTCTACCCGTTCGATAGCAGCCGGGGACATCATTGCCAGCCAGAGACCTCCGTCGGAAGCAAAATTCTTCTGCGGCGCGAAGTAATAAACGTCAGTTTCCGAAAGCTCAAAGTCGATTCCGCCGGCGGCACTGGTGGCATCGGTGAGCATCAGGGCTCCGGCATCACCCTGCACTCGCGTAACCGGCGTCACAACACCGGTTGAGGTTTCGTTGTGCGGGTAAACATAAGCATCAACGCCGGCTTGAGGTTGTAATTCGGCGCGAGACCCAGGCTCGCTCTTGATGACAGTCGGTGCTTTCAGCCAAGGGTTAGTTAGCGCACTTGCGAACTTGGAACCAAACTCACCGTGCACCAGAGCCTGAGCCTGCTGCTGAACAATGCTGAATGCCGCCGCGTCCCAAAAAGCTGTAGAGCCACCGTTGCCCAGCACGACTTCGTAACCTTCGGGAGCGCGGAACAAGCTGCTGAGCCCCTCGCGGATTTCACCAACCAGATTCTTGATCGGAGCTTGCCGATGGCTGGTACCCATCAGTGCTGCACCCTCGGTCAGAAAGTTGCTGAATTGGCTGGCCCTGGTTCTAGATGGCCCGCAACCGAATCGTCCATCTTTGGGTAGCAGTTCGCTTGGAATCTTGATGTCGGCCATGGCCCAAGTTTAGCTTTGATTTAGCATTAGTCTTGCTAAGCCAAAGG
>CAZZHB010000136.1:0-2598 GCA_964653615.1 uncultured Aquiluna sp. | reverse complement strand
GCAGCAATTTTGACGATGGCATCGCCAACACCGCCTGCTCCAACGAGCAAGATACGCATTGATTCACAACCAGACGTTGACCGATTTGTAATGGGCCCAGTCCTTGCCCTCGTTCACTAGTAGGCGCAAAGCCGGAATGGCGTCACGGTGTAACCGCGCCTTCACCGAAGTGAACTACCAAATCAGTATGCCACTAAGGCTTTGTTTTTGCAGTTAGTCGAGCTGTCGAATTGGGACTACCAGTGGAGTTTTGCCAACCGGATCCTCGATTACTCGAGCCAAGATGTGGAATGCGGTGGCGAGATTATTTGGAGTGATGACCTCTTTGGCGCTGCCCTGGTCGACAATTTTGCCTGCTTTGAGAATCACAACTTTGTCCGCGAAGCGGGCTGCCAGATTGAGGTCGTGCACCACCGCAACAATCGTCATGCCACGTTCGCGCTTGAGCGAGGACAGCAGATTTATAACTTGAAGCTGGTGGGAGTAGTCGAGTGAGTTAGTTGGCTCATCCAGCAGCAATACCTCAGGGTTTTTCGCCAAAGCGGCTGCGATAAGCGCCACCTGGCGTGAACCGGTTGAAAGTTCGCCGAGCTTCTTTTTTGCCAGGTTGGCTAATCCGGTGCGCTCGAGAATGACTTGAATTTCTTGGTTGAGTCTGGGGGAAACTCGAGAGATTTCCTGGGAGTTCATAGCGCTTCTTGCGACCAGGTCAAACACTGTCTCGGTTGATCTGGCAGCGGGCATGGCTCCAAGCAAACCAACCTTGCGCTCTAGTTCTTGACGGCTGAGCTCGTTGATCGACACTCCGTCTAAAAGCACAGCACCCGATGACGTCTTGATCTTTCGGGCTAGAGCCTTCAGCAGCGAGCTTTTTCCAGCACCATTTGCGCCGATAACCGCGGTAATAGTGCCACCGGGCAAATTGAGGTCCAGGTTCTCGATGATTTGATCCGCTGCATAGCCGGCACTCAGTGCCTGGGCGGCAAGCTTTTTATTCGGATCAAACATGCCTAAAGCTTACTTTTAGGACCAGTTTGAAGTTAGCTCCACTGCAGCAATAAAGCGCTGGTATTGCTTAGCTCGGGAGGTTTCAGGCCTGAAGGTTTGGTCTGCTGGATTTAGATTGCGCAGTTGCTCAAGTGAGCTAAAGACTCCAGAACCCAGACCTGCCAATAGCGCTGCGCCAAAGCCAGTTGATTCCAAAACCTTGGCTCTAACCACATCGTGGCCGGTGACGTCGGCCTGAATTTGTAGCAGTAAGTTGTTTGCTGCCGCACCGCCGTCTACCCTGAGGGATTCAATTGGGTGGCCGAAATCTTTTGCCATGGCATCAAGCACCGCCTTCACCTGGAAGGCAATCGCCTCCAGGGTGGCGTATGCAATGTGTGCCGAGGAGGTGCCACGAGTTAGGCCTAGGAGTGATCCACGGATACTGGAATTCCAGAACGGGGCTCCCAGTCCAGTAAGACTGGGAACAAAAACTACGTTGTCACTCGATCCTGCCGCCAAAGCCAACGCTTCGACATCGCCGGAGCGTTCAATAATCCCAAGGCCATCGCGCAGCCACTGGACAGCTGCGCCGGCGACAAAGACGCTGCCCTCAGAGGCATAGGTGATCTCTCCACTCGGCGCTTGCCAAGCCACCGTGGAGAGCAACTTGTGCGAGCTTTCGACAATCTCATTTCCGGTGTTGGTGAGGATGAAGGCACCGGTGCCGTAGGTGGATTTCGAGTCGCCCCTATTGAAGGCAGCCTGCCCGAACAGTGCTGCCTGCTGGTCTCCCGCGATGCCGCTGATGGGCAACTTCAGCCCAAGGAAGTGAGCCGGGTCACTTTCGGCGAGATCTCCCCAGCTCGGTGTGATGCTTGGGAGCGCGGACTTTGGAATTCCAAAAGCTTCTAGAAGCTCATCGTCCCACTGACCAGTTTCAAGATTCATCAGCTGAGTTCTTGACGCATTCGAACAGTCGGTGATGTGAGCTGCGCCACCGGAGAGCCTGGCCACCAAGTAGCTGTCAATAGTTCCAAGGGCGAACTTGCCATCAACTACGCCTTGCCAGATCTGTGGCAAGTTTTTTTGCCACCACAGAAACTTGCTCGAGGTGAAGTAAGGATCCAGGTTCAGGCCGGTTCGCTTACGAATCCAGTCGCCCTGATTGATGCGCTCCAATTCCGCGGTTAGATCGGCGGTTCTGCGGTCTTGCCAGACAATTGCATTGGTCGGAGAGCTAAGGTCACTGCGATCCCAGATAACCGCTGTTTCGCGCTGATTTGTGATGCCAATAGCGGTCGGTTTTTCATCAGCCAGCCCAAGGGCACGGGTTACGGCAGCGAGCGTGGCCTGCCAAATTTGCTCTGGTTCGTGCTCGACCCATCCCGGAGTTGGAAAGTGCTGTTCAAATTCTTGGTAGCCACGGGCAATGATCTGACCTTGGGTTGAAACCACCAGAGCGGTCACACCAGTGGTACCGGCATCAATAGCCAAAATCGACAAGGCTTCCTCCTTGAAACCAGAGCGTTACCTAAAACCTACCGCCAATAACTTATGCTTTGAGTGTGATGTTACAAAAACAGACAAAATCACACAATTTCGTGCAGA
>CAZZHB010000135.1:0-2606 GCA_964653615.1 uncultured Aquiluna sp. | reverse complement strand
TCGGCCATGGCCCAAGTTTAGCTTTGATTTAGCATTAGTCTTGCTAAGCCAAAGGGGGCATCATGACCGATTTAATCGACACTACGGAGATGTACCTCAAGGCCATATTGGAACTTGAGGAAGACGGCATTGTGCCGATGCGTGCTCGCATCGCCGAACGTCTTGATCACTCCGGACCAACAGTGTCGCAGACCGTCGCTCGCATGGAGCGTGATGGTCTTTTACGAGTTGGCAATGATAGGCAGTTAGAGTTCACCGAGGCTGGACGCGTAACCGCAATCGAAGTGATGCGCAAGCACCGTTTGGCAGAGCGACTATTGCTCGAGGTAATCGGCTTGGATTGGCACCTAGTTCATGAAGAAGCCTGTCGCTGGGAACACGTTATGAGCGAAGCCGTTGAGCTAAAGATCGCAGGCCTAATCTCTGATGTTTCTAACTCTCCATTTGGTATGCCAGTTCCTGGTTTGGATCTATTAGGTTTGCCAGCTGCAACTGCGAAACCTTGCAAACCAATCACATTGGTAGATAGCGGAAGTTACGAATTGGTCCGCATTGGCGAACCTATTCAAGTTGACGAAGAGTTTCTGCTTCAGCTCCAAGAGCTAGGGCTCGTGCCGGGCGCCAAAGTAGTTGTAACCGTAGAGAAAAACGGTTGGCTTCTCAGTGCTGGCGAGAAAACTGAGGGAATGCTGTTAGATGAGCTGATTGCGTCCCACCTTTTCGTTGGCTAGCAAAACCTCGGTTATACTGCTTCACGCGGAAGTTCCAATGAAGTTTTCGGAGGATTCCTTTTGACCAATCAAACCGCAGAGGTTCAGCTGGTATCTCGTAAAGAGATGCGCAAGCAGCAGGCCCAGCCCAAGCGCGTCCGTCGCAATAGGAATGTTCGCACGCCTATCACGATGATCGCTGCGATTGGCCTGCTCGCTACTTCAGCGTTGCCTTCTTACGGTTTTGATCCAGAGACCACTGCGCTAAGCGGCCTCACCCGAGACAATCGCCTGGTTGAGTTCTCCCACCCTTCTCAGGGTCTCTCGGTTGCAACCGTCAGGGCGGTGGAGTTCTCCCGCGGTGATTACGAACCCGCCGAAGCATCTGAATTCCAGGTGACCACCACCCGCAGCCGCAATTACACGGGCCCACTGGCAGAGGATTACTGGGTAAAGCCGCGATACACCAACCTCACCTCCGCGTTGATCATGCGCTCCGCGGCAGAGCAAGTCGGTGTTCCTTACGTCTCCGGTGGTGAAACCCCAGCAGGTTTTGACTGCTCCGGTTATGTGATGTTCATTTACTCCCAATTTGGTATCCCATTGCCGCACAGCGTGTACCAGCAGTCCAAGTTGGGCGTAAAGATTGATATCGAGGATGCGGTTCCTGGCGACATCGTGGTTTTCAACGACTTCAGCCACAACGGAATCTACGCCGGTAATGGCAACTTCTATCACGCCCCGCAACCTGGCGACCGCGTGAAACTGGCTCCGATCTTCACGCCAAGGTTCCACATCATTCGCCTGGTCGACATCAACGGTTAATCGATACCAAAACTTCACTTTTGGTTTCTGCGTTTCTCCGCGGGTTTTTCCGCTTCAGTCGTAATCTTCCAACAAGTGTTGACTCGATTTGTCGGGAGGAGGTGCCAGATGCCTAGTGGCTTGCTCTCCATGCACGGCAATTGGATACATCTGCACCAGCATCCCTGCATATCTCGTCAGGAAATCTCGCGCGTCGCATTTTGCGGCGCGTTTTTTATTTCCGGGCAGTCGCACCGAAATCCCGCAGGCCGTGCGGGTGGTTTCGACAAAGGAGTAGTTAGTTGCGCACGTTAGTCCTAAACGCAGGTTACGAACCACTAGCCGTGGTGTCATTTAAGCGAGCACTGATCTTGGTGCTGAATGAAAAAGCCACTGTGCTGGCAGGTGCTGAGAAGAGCAAAGTGCACAGTGCCGATCGAGAATTTGACTTACCTACCGTGATCCTGCTGCAGCGATACGTCAGAATTCCAGGGGCTCGCAAGATTCCGGTCTCAAGACGCGGGGTGCTCAGAAGAGACGGTCATCGCTGTGGTTACTGCGGTAAGAGTGCTAACACCATCGACCATGTACTACCAAAGTCTCGCGGGGGAGCTGATAGCTGGGAGAATCTGGTGGCCTGCTGCCTAAGGTGCAATAACGCCAAGAGCGATAAGACTCCAGCCGAAATGGGCTGGGAGCTTCAGATCACGCCAAAGATGCCAACCGGTTTGATTTGGACCGTTCGAGGTGTTGAAAAAGAAGACCCGCAATGGGAGCCATTTTTAGGGTTGCAGCGCCAAGCTGCCTGAGTGGCCTCGATAGGAATCGAACCTACGACACACGGTTTAGGAAACCGTTGCTCTATCCACTGAGCTACGAAGCCAAAAGCAAGTACTAGGTTACTCGCAATTTGATTAGCATTTCGTGTTGCACCTCAAGGGAAACAGCCTGCTCTTTGTTTGCTTGGCTGTCCGAGAGCCATCGGCTGTTTTGAGGCATTGCCTCTTAGGATTTGGGCGTGGAGTCGCAAGCTAGAGTCCGCGCTTGGCGCGATGAATTGCAAGGAATTGGTGGAACCAATCCCTTGGTTTC
>CAZZHB010000134.1:0-2606 GCA_964653615.1 uncultured Aquiluna sp. | reverse complement strand
CTACACCCCATACCAGCCTGAGCTCAGCCAGGGTCGCCTGGAAGCCCTAATCAACTTCCAGACCGTGGTCACTGACCTAACCGGCATGAAGACCGCCAATGCCTCGATGTTGGATGAGTCGACCGCTGTTGTTGAGGCCATGATGATCGCTCGCCGCAGTGCCGACTCTCAGTCCGATATCTTCTTCGCGGATGAAGACCTCTTCCCTCAGACCAAGCAACTCTTGGAGCACCGTGCCGACCCAATGGGCATTGTGATTCGTTACTTTGACCCAACCAACCCACAGGCGTTGGACCAGGAGTGCTTTGGTGCGGTAGTTCAGTACCCAGGAGCTTCCGGTCGCATCATCGACTTTGACAATCTCTTTGCCAAGGTGCACGAATTTGGTGGACTGGCTATTGCAACCGCAGACCTGATGGCACTAACCCTGCTTACCCCGCCGGGCGAGCACGGAGCAGATGTGGTTTGTGGCACCACCCAGCGCTTTGGTGTCCCAATGGGCTTTGGTGGTCCGCACGCCGGCTACCTTGCGGTTCGCGAAAAGCTTGAGCGCACCATGCCGGGTCGACTGGTCGGAGTATCGGTTGACGCAGAGGGAGCCCCTGCCTACCGCCTGACATTGCAGACTCGTGAGCAGCACATTCGTCGCGAGAAGGCAACCAGCAACATCTGCACCGCACAGGTTTTGCTTGCGGTAATGGCTGGCATGTATGCCGTCTATCACGGACCAAATGACCTCAAGGCAATTGCTCTTGAGATTCACGCAAAGGCAACCGCACTTGCAAAGGTCCTAGAGGAAGCTGGCTTCTCGCTTCAAAACAGCCACTTCTTTGACACCATCAGAGTTCAAAACGTAGACGCTCAGAAAATCTTCCAGGCTGCCAGGGCCAAGGACCTGACACTGTTGAAGGTTGATGACTCCACTCTTGGAGTCTCGGTTGACGAGAGCACGAGCTGGCAGCACCTGGCTGACCTAGCCGCCGCCTTTGGCGCCAGAGCACCAAAGCCTTCGGACTCCAGTGACCGACTTCGCAATCACCGCACCAGCGAATACCTGCAGCACCCGGTATTCAACTCCTACCACTCCGAGACTGCGATGCTTCGCTACCTAAAGAAGCTTGCAGACTTCGACTACGCACTGGACCGCGGCATGATCCCGCTGGGCTCCTGCACCATGAAGCTCAACTCGGTCACCGAGATGGAAGCAGTCACCTGGCCAGAATTTGCCAACCTGCACCCATTCGCTCCAGCCGAGGACACTCAGGGTTACCTCGAGCTAATCGGTGAATTGACCAGCTGGCTCAGCGATATCACTGGCTACGAGGCAGTGTCGTTGCAGCCAAACGCAGGAAGCCAGGGCGAGCTTGCGGGACTTCTCGCAATTCGCGGTTACCACCGCTCGCGTTCCGATTTCCAGCGCAATGTTTGCCTAATCCCATCTTCCGCCCACGGCACCAATGCTGCGAGCGCCGTGCTCGCGGGTATGGAGGTTGTGGTAGTCGAGTGTGATGAAAACGGAAACGTTGACGTTGATGACCTAAAGGCCAAGATCGAGGCCACCGGAGACAAGCTCTCCGCATTGATGATCACCTACCCCTCGACCCACGGTGTTTATGAGGAAGCGGTCGTTGAGATCTGCGACCTGGTTCACGCAGCTGGCGGCCAGGTCTACATTGATGGTGCGAACACCAACGCGGTGGTTGGTTTTGCCAAGTTCGGTGAGTTTGGTGGCGATGTTTCGCACCTGAATTTGCACAAGACCTTCTGCATCCCTCACGGCGGTGGCGGTCCGGGTGTTGGCCCAGTGGTAGCTCGCTCTCACCTGAGTGCATTCCTACCTGGTCACGCCATGGCTCAGACCCAACTGACCGGATATGGTCCGGTATCGGCAGCACCATTTGGCTCACCTAGCATCCTGCCAATCTCATGGGCATACATTCAGATGATGGGTAACGAAGGTCTTCGTTCCGCTACCGCAGTTGCAGTATTGAGTGCAAACTACGTTGCCAAGAAACTATCCAAGGCATTCCCGCTGCTCTACACCGGAAAGCATGGTCTGGTAGCGCACGAGGCCATCATTGATATTCGTCCACTGCAAAAGGAAGCGGGCATCGGCAACGATGACATCGCCAAGCGATTGATTGATTATGGTTTCCACGCGCCGACCATGAGCTTCCCGGTTGCCGGAACCCTCATGATTGAGCCCACTGAGTCCGAGCCGATGGAAGAGCTAGATCGCTTTATTGATGCGATGCTGGCAATCCGTGCCGAAGCGCAGCAGGTTCAAGATGGTGTCTGGCCAAAGGATGACAATCCGCTGGTCAATGCACCACACACCGCAAACCACCTGGTCTCAGAATGGAACCACCCTTACTCTCGCGAGCTAGCTGTGTTCCCAACTGACTCGCAGCGCAAGAGCAAGTACTGGCCACCGGTTAGACGTATTGATGGTGCATTTGGTGACAGGAACCTGACTTGCACCTGCCCACCAATTGAGAGTTTCGCCAAAAACTAACGTGACGAAAGCCCCAGCTGTTAGCTAGGCATCAATAGCTGATTGGCCGCCTCAAGCTCAATGCTTAGATCGCGGTCAGGTCCAAACCCTG
>CAZZHB010000133.1:702-2672 GCA_964653615.1 uncultured Aquiluna sp. | reverse complement strand
CTGTTCCAAGATGTCTACCAGCCGGTGTTGGGCTTCGGATTCAATCGTTACTAGAGCAGGTTTTGAGTAGCCGTATTGCCTGATGTTTTCTGAGCGCCAAATTCGAGCCAGGCTTGGATTGATTTGTTTGACCATGAATCAACAATTCCGCAGCGTCGTTGTTTGCGCTTACGGTTCTCCACAGCTCAGTTGCCGAGTAGTTTGTTGAGCTCGCTGTCGAAGTCGTCATCGCCGCCAGAAAGGCGCTTCAGGAAAGCTGTCGGATCGTTGATATCTGCTGCGGTTGGCAACATATCTGGATGCCTCCAGATCTCATCTCTAGCGCTAGCACCAAGGGCTTGAGAGACCTGCTGCCACATCGCCATGGCTTCACGCTGCAGTCTTGGTCGCAGTTCCAGGCCCAAGAGCGTGGCGACGGTCTTCTGAGCAGCGCCAGCCACCTGCCGGCGGCGAACCAACTCAAAGGCGTGGTTTACTCCAGGGAGTCTGCTAGCTGCATCCAAAGACACCGCATCGGCCCAGCCTTCGATTAGAGCCAGCATGGTTTCGATGCGAACCAAAACCTCTTCTTGCTCTGGAGTTCTAGGTGTAATTAGGCCACCGGATTCAATCACCAGGTTGACCGTGCTGGGGTCGCTCGGGTCGATTTGCTGCGCCAAGTTTTGAATGGATTCCGGATCAATTTTTAGACCTGCGGCAAAGCTGGATACTTGGGTAGCAATCTGATCACGAAGCCAACGATTCGAGGCATAGAGAGCTGAAACCGCCAATTCGCGAATTGCAAGGTAAATCAAGACCTCGCTCTTTGGAGTTTCCAAATCTTTCAGGAAAAGCTCGACGTTTTGACTTACCAGTCCTGGGCGAGAGCTGAGCGGGATACCGATCTCGGTTGAGCTCAAGACATTCTCGGAGAGCTTGCCAACAGACTGTCCAAGCTGCGCAGCAAATATGGCGGCACCGGCGTTTTCCAAAAACTTGGTAGCGGGACCAACCATGCCAACTAGTTCTTCTGGCATCACCTGATTTAGGTTTTCGCTCAGAGCCTTGGACATGCTCGCTGCAACCGGCTCTGCCAGATCTTTGAAAAGTGGGATGGCATCTTGAACCCAGAGGGTTCTCGAAAGCTGCTTGATTGGTTGCGAGTTAGTGAACTCAGTTTTTTCGCTTAGCCAAAGCTGTGCGATGTCGAAGCTGTTTTGAATCTCGCTAATCAAATTCTCGCCGGGCTGGGACTGTGACTCTTTGGCGAGCTCGATTGCAGTCTTGGTGGCGAGCTCCCAGTTCACTGGGCCTTCGGAATTAGTCATCATTGCCTGCACCTGGCTGAATACCTGACTGAGCATCTTGGGGTCAAACCCAGCGCCGATGACCTTACTTAGTTCTTCCTGGTTTAGCGATCCAGATTCAAACATGCGCCGAAGTAGCTTTTCAAGCTCTTCTTTATCGCGATTGTCTTCCAAGTAAGTTCCTAACCTCAAGAAAGAAGCTACCGCCAAATCCCCGAACAAGCTGGGAAATGCCTGATGATTGCGGGGCTGTTCGCCCACGGCGTGAGGACGCTGGCGTTTCAATGGGGAAAGCTTCGTAGCATTGTCGCAATGACTTTTTTCACGAACTCTAGCCCGCGCCAAAAGCGTGGCAGTTGGGCTATCACCGCGCTTTTGGTGCTCAGCCTGGCTGGTCTGATGACGCTTCCCAGCGGTTATGTCATTGAGCGCCCAGGACAGGTCTTCAATGTGATGGGTGAGATCGACGAAAAGCCTGTTATCTCCGCCAAGGGCATCAAAACCTTTGACAGCAAAACCCGACTGGACATCACCACGGTTTCTTTGCTTGGCAACCGAGACTCGACTCCAGGTTGGCTGCAGGTATTGGCAGCATGGATAGATCCAGAGCAGGTGGTTCTCCCGCTTGACGAGGTTTATCCACCGCAGCTGTCTACCGAGCAGGTGAGAGCTGAGTCCACCGCT
>CAZZHB010000133.1:0-692 GCA_964653615.1 uncultured Aquiluna sp. | reverse complement strand
CATCGCGGGAATGCAGGTGCGGCACGTCATGTGCAAGCAGTGCATTTGACATCTTCACTGCTGCATCACTATCCACAGTCCACAAGTGCTCGTCGAAGAATGTATGGCATCTATGGCACAACAGGATGCCATTGCGGCAGCGCTGAGTGAGCTCGGATACAAATTAGACCGGCAGTTATATGTGGCATCGGTAATCGCTGACACCCCTGCCTCAAAGAAATTGGTAGCTGGTGACTACTTGATTGCCGTCGCCTCTCAGCCAGTTGCAACCTATGAAGAACTTAGAGAGCAGATTCAACTCGCAGGTGGCAAGCCGGTGGTCATAAAAGTATTGCGCGACGGAAAGTCGCAGAGTTTTGAACTAACTCCGCAGCAGAAAGATGACGGCTGGGTAATTGGCGCGGTGGTGGGCTACGTCTACGACTTTCCGGTCGACATCGAGTTGCAGCTGGGAGATGTTGGCGGCCCGTCCGGTGGATTGATTTTCGCTCTAGGCATTTACGACGTGTTGACGGAAGGTTCGCTTGCCGGCAGTTCTCATATCGCTGGAACGGGAACCATTTCGGCAGATGGCAAAGTCGGCCCAATTGGCGGCATCGAATTGAAGTTAATTGCCGCCAAGAATTCTGGTGCTGAGCTGTTTTTGGCACCGGCAGGAAATTGCTCAGAGGTAATCGGGCAGATTCCGCAAG
>CAZZHB010000132.1:0-2677 GCA_964653615.1 uncultured Aquiluna sp. | reverse complement strand
AGAGCAAGAGCCTTCTAATCTCTTGGTCGCAGGTTCGATTCCTGCCGAGGGCGCTAGCAGCAGCCAGACACCGGCAAGCCCCGAGTGGCCTTGGCCAGTTCCTTTTTGGAGTTCTCAACCTCAGCAACCACCACCGCATCTGGGTAGAAACCTTGCGGGTAGGTTGGGCAAACTGCTGCGTAACCGTTATCTCTCTTCAGAATCCAACCAGCAAAATCCCTGGCCAGCATGTGCTCTCTGGCAGCTTCCTCGGTATCAAACGGCTTTGAACACTTGGTGTAATTCCAGTCACTCATGATTTCTATAATACATAGATAGTTATCTATCTAATAGCTTTTGCATGTCGTGATCCTTTAGGTGCGAGACATTGCTCGTGCTATAACTAACCATGCGCAAAATCCTTGGCCTCACCAGATACGCGGTTGTAGTCCCAGCTATCGCCTCCATAATCGGAGCGCTTTTACTGATGGTTCAGGGTTCGATTTCCATGATTCAGGTGGTTTACAACACCGTCGTAAACCACTCCAAACTAAAGGACATCATCGTCGAGGTACTTACTGCGGTCGACGCCATTTTGCTTGGCACCGTCTTGTTGGTGATCGGTTACGGCCTTTATGAATTGTTTGTGGATGCCGATATCGAGGTGCCGGCCTGGCTGCAGGTGCGAGACCTGGATGATCTCAAGTCCAAGCTAATTGGAGTTGTTGTTGCGATAATCGCGGTGGTCTTTGTTGGAATCTTTGTTGACGCCAAGCGCGGGGCAGACGTCATCTCTTACGGCGTCGGCGCTGGAGCCTTAGTGGTTGGGTTGGCGATATTCGCCTATGCAACCAAGAAGGCATCCAAAGACAAGAGCTAGCGCGAACGCTGGCGATGTCTGTTGGCAGCCGCTGGCTTAGCTGAACGTTCCTGGGCAGGCCCCTGTCCCTTCGGCTTTCCTGATTTTGATTGACCATTGCCAGCCTGCTTCAGTGCTCGCTTGCGCTGTGCGTTGCGGCCAGTTGAGGTGCCACCACCCTGAGGCTTTGGAGCTTCAGCTACTGGCTTCACATAGGGAGCAACCTCGCCAATCAGTGCAACAACCTCTTCAGACTTCGCGCTCACGCGCATCGGTTCCAAATTGATTTTTGCCATTTTGAGAAGGTCAATTACGTCTTTGCGCTGCTCAGGAAGTGTGATGGTCACAACATCACCTTCAGCGCCAGCTCTTGCGGTTCTTCCAGAGCGGTGCAGGTAAGCCTTGTGCTCGGCTGGAGGGTCAACGTGTACCACGAGGTCAACAGAATCAACGTGCACACCTCGAGCAGCAACATCGGTTGCCACCAGAACATTCACCTTGCCCTCGCTGAAGGCGGCTAGGTTTCGATCTCTGGCGGGCTGTGAAAGGTTGCCGTGCAAATCAACCGCTGGAATGCCAGCCTGAGTCAAAGTCTTTGCCAACTTCTTGGCGGTGTGCTTGGTGCGCATAAACAGAATGCGTCTTCCCGTGCCGGAAGCAAGGGCTTGCACCAGCTGCTTCTTAGATTGAGCATCAGAGGCTTCGAAAACATGGTGAGTCATTTGAGCAACCGGGGAGTTAGCCTCGTCTACAGAGTGCATGACCTGATTGCTAAGGAACTTGTCGACCAACTTGTTCACGCCGTTGTCCAAGGTTGCAGAGAACAGCAAGCGCTGACCATTTGAAGGTGTGGCATTCAGAATCCTGGTTACTCCTGGAAGGAATCCAAGGTCAGCCATGTGATCTGCCTCGTCTAGGACTGTGATTTCAATTGCATCGAGTTTTAGAAAACCCTGCGCCATTAGGTCTTCCACGCGTCCAGGTGTGGCGACGATGATTTCGACACCGGACTTGAGTGCCTGGACCTGACGATTCTGAGAGATTCCGCCAAAGATTGTGGTCACCCTAAGGTTCATAGCTTCTGCCAGAGGCTGCAATGTTTGGGTGATTTGGGTCGCCAGTTCTCTGGTTGGCGCCAGCACGAGACCACGAGGTTTGCGATCCGAGTTTGAGCGCTTCTCAGCAAGTCTTGCAACCATCGGAATGCTAAAGGCCAAGGTCTTGCCCGAGCCGGTTTTCCCGCGACCTAGAACATCTCTACCCGCAAGAGTGTCTGGCAGGGTGTCGATCTGGATCGGGAATGGAGAATCTATCCCTTGAGCGGTTAGCACATCAGCAATCGCTGCGGGCACGCCAAGGTCTGAGAATGATTTTTGAGACATAAGTTTTGTTACTTTCACTCGATGTCATCGACATCGATTAGTTGGGCGAGTTTTTACTCGTATTGGCGGATGTGACAAGTGACACATACGTTCGCCGAAGGAAAAGAGTTACCACGAAAAGTGGGAAAGCGTTCTACGACGCAATGAGTTCGTTTTCTAACTCATTACTTGGAGCCTAGCCCAAGATGCTGAAGTTCGAAGGTTTTTCTTTTTGCTAGTGAAAAACAGCCTCATAAAGCATGTAAAACCCGAGCAAGGTCAACGCGATGCCACCAGCTCCTCTAAATGTGGCAAGTCGCTTGTGTGAGCTGGCCAACCAGTTCCTAGCCTGACCTGCCGCCACAGCATAAACCGAATCGGAGAGGGTTCCGATGACGCTGAATAGCGCACCGAGGAACAGCATCTGCAGGGTTGGATTACCAAGCTCCGGCGAAGTGAACGAGGGCAGCGCGGCGAT
>CAZZHB010000131.1:0-2684 GCA_964653615.1 uncultured Aquiluna sp. | reverse complement strand
TTTCCAACTACCGCCGAGTAGGTGGTAATAGCGGCACCACCATCGCTAATTGGAGCGGTCCAAGTGAGGACCAGCTTGTTGCCAACCACCAAAGCGTTAGCCAATCTCGGTGGCTCAGGGGTGGTGCGAGGAATCTGGTTCACAACCGCTGTGTTGCCGGTTAGTTCCTCGGTGTTCGCTGTGGTGACGGTCACTACCTTGATGTCATAGGCAACACCGTTTACCAACGCAGGACCACCTGGGTGAGTCATGCCATCTGGCGGAGTCTCGGCTGAGATGGTGATGTTTCTGGTTGCCTGGCTTGGAACGTTGAAGTAGTGGTTCACGTCGTAAGAGCTAGAAGCCGAGCGCTTTACAAAAACTCGGTATGCGCTGAACGTTCCACCACCAAGGCTGTCTGGGTCATCCCAACTAATCGCGAGGGTGGTTGAACCCTGTACCACGCGAAGGTTCTGAACCGCAGCTGGGTTGGTGGCAACGGTGATCGAAGGGCTTAGCGCTGAGTACTCACCAACACCTGCACCATTGATCGCAGCAACCTTGATCTTGTAGGTCTTGCCATTCTCTAAGCCGGTTATGCGGCATGAAACCTGACCGCTAACCAAGGCTGTGCCACAAGAGCTATCAGACACCTCAACATTGCTGTTTGGGGTCTGGTCAATGGCGACAATTGAGTAGGCCGAAACCGAAGAGCCACCTATGTAGCTAGGTGGGGTAAAGCCAGCAGTTATCGACAGGTTACCCATCGCCACCGAGGTGATAAACGGAGCAGAAGCATTGTCTGGCAGCACAGCAATCACTTTGGAGATGGTTGATGCTGCAGCCACTGCCTGAGTCTGTGGCGAGTAAGCCTCAATCACACAGTCACCGACGTTTTGAACAATCACTAGACCGGAGACAAATACCGAACAGGCGTTATTGGTGGTGAGCGGTGAAAGCGTGAACGAAACCGTAGCGGTTTGTTCGGTGGAACTTGCCTGCACCAAGAACGCGGCATCGCCATAACGCTTTGAAGAAATAGCCTGGGTGGCAGAGCCAAATGCTAGGGTCTGGTTTCTTCTGTCAACCGCGATGGTCTGGCTAACAGTTACTGCTGTCAGGTATGCAGCATCACCAGCTTGCCCAGCACTTACAACACAGTCACCGGCTGCGGTGAAGGAAACCACACCGGCGTTGATTGAACAGCCGGAACCGCTAACCGTGAAGCTGATCGACAAACCGCTGGATGCGGTCGCAGCAGGTGAGTAGCTCGTGCCGGTCAGTGGTTCGCTTGGAACGTTGGTCGTGAAACGTAGGGTCTGAGCAGCCTTGACTACCTGAATTACCTGAGAAACCGAGTCGCTAACCAGGTAGTTGGTTGAGGTTGCACGAGAAGCTTCAATCGTGCACTGGCCAGAGGTGTCTGCAGTCAAAGTGGTGCCGGTCAATACACAACCGGTGTTGCCCTGGTTGCTAACTCGGTAGCGCATGACACCTTCGCCAGATCCACCGGTAGCGAAGACGGTCAAGCTCGAGCGTGCCGCCATCTCGGCAAGGTTGCTGAATGAAACTGCAGCCTGAGCAATCTTGGTGGTGCTGATCGAAATCTGAGTGGAGCTGACGGCCAGGTAGTTACCGTCACCAGCCTTATTTGCAATTACCGCACAGAATGAACCGGCGTTACCGAGAGTCACAACATTTCCCGCAACCACACAGGTTGAAGAGACAACCGGGGTAAAAGTAACTGCACCAGTGCCAGCACCACCCGAAGAAGTCAAAGTGACGGTGCTTCGATATGGCGAGGTGGTTGCGGAAGCCGAGATGGTCAAGGTTGGCTGGCTGGCAGGATCGATGCGAACCTGAGTCGATGCGGTAGCAGCAAGGTGGTTGGTGCCCTGGGCTTGGCTCAGGGTAACAACACAGGTGCCGCCATTGAGGCTGGAGATCTTTCCGGTCGTGCTGTTCACACTACAAACCGCAGGGGTCGAAGTGGTGTAGCTCAAAGAGCCATTTGAAACCGCAGTAACCGTCGGGCTGTAGCTTGCGTTCGGAGAGTAGCTAAGGGCTGTGATTCCGTAAGTGAAGCTCAGCGACGCGGTGGCTTTTGTGGTGGAGATGGCAAGCTGAGAAGAGGTGGCAGCGAGGTAGTTGGTTTCGCTTGCCTTGGAGGCAATGACTTCACATAGAGATCCCGCATCACCGAGGGTCACAACATTGCCTGACACCACACACGTCGACGGGGCAACAGCACTGAAGTTCACTGCACCGCTGCCAGCACCACCAGACGAGCTCAAGGAGACAGTCGAGCCGTATGGAGAAGAAGTCGCAGATGCTGCAACCACCAGAGTCGGTTGGTTGGCAGGATCAATTCTTAGCTGTGTCGATGAACTGGTGGCTAGGTAGTTGGTGCTCTCGGCCTGGTTTAGTGTCACAACACAGTTGCCGGCATTCAGACCCGAGATTCTTCCGGTTGAGCTATTCACGCTACAAACCGCAGGGGTCGAGGTGGTGTAGCTCAAAGATCCGTCGGATACCGCGGTGACACTAGGGCTAAAGCTGGCAGTCGGAGAGTAGCTAATCGCGCTAACGCCATAGGTAACAGTCAAAGAAGGCAAAACCTTGGTGGCGGTGAGCGAAAGCTGGGTCGAGCTAGCGGCCAAGTAGTTGCCATCTCCAGCCTTGTTGGCAATAACTGCACAGAATGA
>CAZZHB010000130.1:0-2702 GCA_964653615.1 uncultured Aquiluna sp. | reverse complement strand
CTTCCCTTCGGGGCATCCGACAATGATCTCAATCTCGCAGTGAGTGACCTGGTTTAAAATCGATTGGTAAGCCAAGGGGAGATACTCAGGCCTGCCAAATGCAGTAGGTATGACGATTCCAACTTTGCTCACTAGAGGATGGTATCCCAACAGTCAGACCGCCTAGTATTTTCAGATGGATTTCGAGCGCTTTATGCACATCGCTTTGCAGGTGGCTGCAGAATCAGGTGATGAGGTGCCAGTGGGTGCTGTGCTGGTCAGCGCATCGGGGGAGTTGCTCGCCACAGGCCACAACCTTCGAGAAGCTAAGAACGACCCAACCTCCCATGCCGAGATCGAAGTCATTCGCGCTGCCGCTGCTGCGCTTAGCGATTGGCGTCTTGAGGACGCCACACTGTTTGTCACTTTGGAGCCCTGCGTGATGTGTGCGGGTGCGATTGTTGCGGCCAGAATCCCAAGAGTGGTTTTTGGGGCCTGGGATGAACGGGTTGGGGCTGCAGGCTCGATCTATGACGTGTTGCGTGATTCCAGGCTCGGTAAACCAGTTGAGGTAATCCCTGGAATTTTGGAGGCCGAGGCCTCTGATTTATTGAAGAAGTTTTTTGAAGCTAAGCGTTCGTAGTTTGAAGAATGTCTGGCTCGAGATAAATCAGTAGTGCCACAGGCAGTTTTTCTCGCATGGACTTCTCGGCGGCGTTGATGATTGCTGCAATTTCCTGGCCCGAACTATTGGCTTGAATTCCAATCTTGGCTGCCACCATTAGCTCCTCTGGCCCCACATAAAGAGTCTTCATGTGGATGACTGCTGTTACGCCCTGGGTGCTCAGTAGTGCCTGGCGGATAGCTGCGACCTCATCGGCTTGAGCACCCTCTCCAATTAGCAGGCTGCCCATCTCAAGTCCCAAGATCACTGCCACCACAACCAGCAGGGCACCGATCGCCAGGGTGCCGTAGGCGTCGAAGATTGGGTTACCGGTGATCACGCTTAGGCCAACGCCGCAGAGCGCAAAGAAAAGACCAAGTAGTGCAGCTAGGTCCTCAAGAAGCACAACTGGTAATTCCGGGGCTTTAGCGTGCTTGATGAACGCCATCCAAGACTGCTTGCCCTTGACCTTTTTAGACTCCCTGACCGCAGTTGCCAGCGAGAAACTCTCCAGCACGATTGCAATGCTCAGCACCAGGATTGGCAACCAAACATTAGTTAGTTCATGGGGATGACTTAGCTTGTCTAGCCCCTCATAGATTGAGAAGACACCGCCGACGGTGAAGAGCACAACCGAAACAATGAAGGCATAAACGTATCTGGAGCGGCCATAACCGAATGGGTGTTCAGGCGATGCTTCGCGCCTGGCTCGTCTGCCACCGATGATTAGAAGTAGCTGGTTGCCCGAATCCGCAAGTGAGTGAACGCTCTCGGCCAGCATCGAAGCAGAGCCGGAGAAAACATAAGCGATGAACTTTGTTGCTGCGATGCCAAGGTTGGCAAGCAGAGCGGCGATGATCGCCTTCATTGAACCTTCGTGAGCCATCTCCACAGCCTAGCCCTCGATGGAATTGCTTTGCTAAGCTATCGGGCGGTGACGTGTCCGAGCGGCCGAAGGTGCAACTCTCGAAAAGTTGTGTGGGTGAAAGCCCACCGTGGGTTCAAATCCCACCGTCACCGCCACAGGTGAGAGCATTTGCTTTCACCTTTTTATTTTTAGAATCGATTGTGATGGCAGAGCTCGATCTCTCAAGTGAACTGGCGGAACTCGAAGACGTTCTAGCCTCGGTGCTTGCCGTTACCCGCCCAGCTGAAGTTGCTAGCGAAATTGCTGCCCTCGAGGAAGAGGCTGCCAAGCCGGATATCTGGAACGACCAGGAAACCGCGCAACGCGTAACCAGCCAGTTGGCTCGGCTGAAGGCCAAGAAGCAAAAACTTGATGATGTGGCGTCCAGGTTGGATGACCTAAAAGTTCTAATTGAAATGGCGAATGCCGAAGACGATGCCGAGACCAAGCTGGAGGCTCGGGGAGAACTCAAAGCCCTGGCCAACATGGTGGACTCGCTCGAAGTTGAGACCCTATTGAATGGTGAGTATGACGCTCGTGGTGCGATTGTCACGATTCGTTCTGGCGCTGGTGGCGATGATGCTACAGACTTCGCGGAGATGTTGATGCGCATGTATTTGCGCTACTGCGAAAAGCAAAGTTACAAGACCTCAGTTTTGGACATCTCCTATGCCGAAGGCGCGGGAATCAAGAGCGCGGTGTTTGAGGTCGATGCTGCGTTCGCTTATGGGCAACTCTCGGTAGAGTCCGGCACCCACCGCTTGGTGCGTATGCGCCCATTCAACGCAGCGGGCAAGAGACAGCCCTCGTTTGCTGCGGCTGAGGTGGTGCCCTTGATCGAGACCGCTGACGTAATCGACATTCCAGAGAACGACATTCGTATCGACGTCTTCCGTTCCTCCGGTCCCGGTGGTCAGTCGGTAAACACCACCGACTCTGCAGTTAGAATCACGCACTTGCCTTCCGGCATCGTGGTTTCTTGCCAGAACGAGAAGAGTCAGCTCCAAAATAAGGCTGCGGCACTCAGGGTGTTGCAATCTCGCTTGCTGCTACTAAAGAAGCAAGAGGAAGATGCCAAGAAGAAAGAGCTGGCGGGCGATGTGAAGGCCAGCTGGGGAGAGCAGATGCGCTCCTATGTGCTAGCCCCATACC
>CAZZHB010000129.1:0-2719 GCA_964653615.1 uncultured Aquiluna sp. | reverse complement strand
GGTTTCTTTCATGCCGACCCCCACCCGGGCAACATCTTCGTAACGCCAACATCTTCGCAAGGCGACTTTAGGCTCACCTTCATCGACTTCGGCATGATGGGAAGCATCAGTGACCTTCAACGTCGCCGACTGCAGCAATTCATTTTCGCTGTGGTCGCTCGGGATGCTAGGGCTTGGGTTGAGTCGATGGAAATTCTTGGGATCCTGTTGCCCACAGCGGACAGGGTGCAGCTGGAGCAGGCGGTCTCGGAACTCTTTAGGCGTTTTGGTGGGGTTGGGGTAGCGGAGCTAACTCAAACCGACCCCAAGGAAATCCGAGAGTTTGCCTTGCGATTTAGTGACTTGGTGCTTTCCCTTCCGTTTCAGCTGCCCGAAAACTACCTGCTATTGGTTCGAAGCATCTCGGTGATTTCTGGAGTAACCAGTGCGCTAAATAGAAACTTCAACATGTGGGACGCGGTTGACCCTTTCGCTCGCTCTTTGCTGAGCGGCTCTGCAAATGAATCAATCAAGAGCATTGGCCAAGACTTCTTGGCCTGGCTTGGCACCATCTCCCGATTGCCAAGCCGAATTGAAACTCTGCTGGCTAGGGCAGATCGTGGCGAATTGACCTATCGCAATCCAGAGCTCGAGCGCAGGATCTCAAGATCTAATCGCAGCATTCGGGCATTGAGTTCGTCAATTGTTTTTGGGGTTTTACTAACATCTGGCCTGATTCTCAGGAGCAATGGGGACCCGCTTGGTAGCTGGCTGCTTATTGCATCTTTGATCCCTATGCTGGGCGCACTGGGGATCTTCAGAATTCGCTGACGGGATTTGTCAGCCACAGAGTTCTAAGCTGTGTTGAGAAAAACAGCGAAGGGATGCCGGTGGCAAAACGCGATTTCTTGCGCCGACTGGGTCCTGGGATTGTTACCGGTGCCGCCGACGATGACCCCTCGGGGATCGGAACTTACACATCTGTTGGTGCAAGTGCCGGTTATGGCTTTTTGTGGTCCGCGGTTTGGCTTTTGCCCTTTGCCTACGCCGTTCAGGAGGCTTGTGCTCGGCTAGCTCTGGTGACCGGCAAGGGACTTGCTGCCATCATCAAATCGCGAATGCCACGTTGGGTTTTGGTTCTAGCTGTGCTGCTGGTGGCAATTGCCAACACCGTGAACATCGCTGCAAATCTCTCGATCATGTCGGCTGCCCTCGGACTGTTGGTCCCCATCGAACCACTGGTTGGTGTGGTGTTGTTTGCCGTATTGCTTGCCGTAACCGAGATAGTGATTCCATATCACCGCTACGCCAAAGTGCTGCGCTGGCTGTGCCTGAGTCTGCTGGCATATGTTGCGGTGCTGTTTGTGGCCCAGGTTGACTGGCAGCAGGTCGCACTATCAACGCTGATTCCAAGTTTTGATTTTTCCAGAATGTCATTTGAGCTTCTGATTGCGCTGGCTGGAACCACCATCTCTCCCTACCTCTTCTTTTGGCAGGCCGCAGAAGAGGTGGAGGAAAAAAGTCGGGTTCGGGTTCGTCGCGTAAGGCTCACTGACCTAGATGCAATGCGCGGCGATGTCTTTGCCGGAATGTTCACCGGTGTCTTCATCATGTTCTCGATTATGGCAACTTCGGCCGCAACGCTAAATGCCACCGGCATCACTCAAGTTGCCAGCGCAGCGGATGCCGCGTTGGCCCTGAAACCAATCGCTGGCGAGTTTGCCAGCCTGCTGTTTTTACTGGGAATCCTGGGCGTGGGCCTACTTTCCATTCCGGTGCTTGCCGGCTCAACCGCATATGCGGTCGCGGAAACCTTCGGTTGGCGAGAGTCTTTAGAGCTAAAGCCGAGACAGGCAAAAGCTTTCTATGCGGTGATTGTGGTCTCCATGGCTGTTGCCTTGCTGTTGAATCTGTGGGGCATTGAGCCGGTCCACTTCTTGCTTATAGCTGCAACCCTGAATGGTCTGTCGGCACCCATCTTGATGGCAATTATCTGGTGGTTGGCGAGAGATAAGAACCTGCTGGGCAAATGGGCTTCGGGCAAAATCTCTCAGATTCTGCTGGGCGTGGCAACCATAGCCATGGGCTCTTTGCCACTGTTTTGGCTGCTGGCTGGCTAGGCGCCGCGGTAAGCCTTTTCCATGACGTCAAGGTCGATCTTGGTCATTTCCAGCATTGCCTTGGTGGCTCGCTCAGACCCTTGGGCATCGGGTCCGTTTAGGTAATTGAGCATCACTGGAGATGTAACCTGCCAGGAAACTCCGAACTTGTCCTTCAGCCAACCGCACTGACCCTCTTCCCCACCGTCAGCGGTAAGCATTGACCAGTACTTATCAATTTCTGCCTGGTCGCGGCAAGGGATTTGGAATGAAGTTGCAAGGGTGTGAGGGAACTGCGGTCCGCCATTGAGGGCGATGAAAGGCTTCCCAAAAATCTTGAAGTTGACCACAACTTCTTCACCTCGGGCATTGCCCGGGGTGTCGGTTGGTGCCAGCCAGTTGTCTTCGAGAGTGCTGTCGGGAAAGATGCTGGTGTAGAAAGTTGCCGCTTCGCGACCGTTGCCGTTGAACCACAGGCAGGTAATTAGATCCATAGCTTGAATCTATACCTTCTGGACCTATCGGCTCGAAGTTTGACCGCACTGAGAAAAAACTCTGGAGCAGGAGTAATGTGGTTCGCGCATCGCAGCAAAGGCTCAAATGAAAAAGAAGAATAAGAAGAGCGGATTCAAGCGCACTTC
>CAZZHB010000128.1:0-2775 GCA_964653615.1 uncultured Aquiluna sp. | reverse complement strand
TTAAGTTGCGGTGCATAATTCGCACCCCTTAGGATAGAGGTTTGCATCCCTAACCTTTGCCGAACCTCATATTGTGGTCGTTTGGCGCGTAGCAAATTGTGGCTCGCTGTGTCTAGGAACGCGAATTTCCCGCCTACAACATCAATTCCCTAGGGGTTATTACTTTGGCTGCTGCGAAAAACGCTAAGAACCTAAAGTCCGCAAAGAACTCTCGCTCCGCACAAAGGCCAACTTTTGCGAAGCACCCAGACCCAATCGAGATCCCAGATCTACTCTCACTACAGACTGAGAGCTTTGACTGGTTGGTCGGCGCACCTGCATGGCGTGAAATCGCCGGCGCAGATGCCCGCACCGGTCTAGACGAGGTCTTCGAGGAGATCAGCCCGATCGAGGACAGCTCGAACGCGGCACAGGACGCCAAGATGGGCTTGTCCTTCTCTGACCCAGTTTTGTTCGACCCTCCTTACACCCCAGACGAGTGCAAGGAAAAGGGCAAGAGCTACACCAAGCCGCTTTACATCAAGGCTGAGTTCACCAACTACCTAACCGGTGAGATCAAGAGCCAGACCGTATTCATGGGTGACTTCCCAGTGATGACCGGCAAGGGCACCTTCATCATCAACGGCACCGAGCGCGTTGTGGTTTCACAGCTAGTTCGCTCCCCAGGTGTCTACTTCTCGGTGTCCACCAACACCACCGGTAACTTGGATGTCAAGAACAACAAGGCTCAGATCATCCCAAGCCGTGGTTCTTACCTAGAGTTCCTAACCGAGTGGGTAAAGGACGAGCGTAAGCCAGCCGCCCGCTTCGGCCAGCCAATCTTGCAGGTCCAGGTTGACCGCAAGACCAAGGTTTCCGCAACCATCTTCCTAAAGGCCCTTGGTATGACCAAGGACGAGATCCGCGCAGAGTTCTCTGACCTAAAGGCATCGGTTGAGGCCAGCCCACTAAACCTACGTTTCGATGAGGACATCATCGAGCGCACCTTGGAGTACGACGAGTCCAAGGTCTTCGCTTCCCCAATCCTTTCCAAGGAAGACGCGCTTCGCGAGGTCTACCGCAAGGTTCGCGGCGAGACCGCAGGTAGCGAAGTTGCCGAGGCGTGGTTGCGCTCAACTTACTTCGAGCACAAGCGCTACAACCTAGCTCGCGTGGGTCGCCACAAGCTAAACCGCAAGCTCAACATTGAGCAGGGTGCAGACATCACCACCTTGACCTTGGCTGACATCGTTGCAACCCTGAAGTACCTGTTGCTATTCGACATCACCCTGGCAAACGGCGTGCAGGCAACCGCTCAGACCGTTGAGTTCGGTATCAAGATGAACGGCAAGAAGGTCAACCTAGTTGTCCGTCCAGACGACATCGATGACTTCTCCAACCGTCGTATCCGTTCGGTGGGCGAGCTAATTCAGAACCAGGTTCGAATTGGTCTTTCCCGCATGGAGCGCGTGGTACGCGAGCGCATGTCGACTCAGGACATCGAGGCGATTACTCCTCAGACCCTGATCAACTTGCGCCCAGTGGTTTCCGCGATCAAGGAATTCTTCGGTGCAAGCCAGCTTTCCCAGTTCATGGACCAGAACAACCCACTTGCGGGCCTTGCTCACAAGCGTCGTCTATCCGCGCTTGGACCTGGTGGTATCGCTCGTGAGCGTGCCCAGATGGAGGTACGTGACGTACACCCATCGCACTACGGTCGCATGTGTCCAGTTGAGACCCCAGAAGGTCCAAACATTGGTCTAATCGGATCGCTAACTGCGTTTAGCCGCATCAACACCTTCGGTTTCATCGAGACCCCTTACCGCATCGTAAAGAACGGCAAGGTCACCTCGAAGATCGAGTACCTAGATGCAGCAGCAGAAGACGGCAAGGTCATCGCAGCAGCTGAGACTCCTTTGAAGGAAGACGGTTCACTGGTTGGACCTCGCGCATTCGTGCGCTTCCGTGGCGACATGGTTGAGGTTCCAGCTGAGGATGTTGACTACATCGACATTTCCCCTCGTCAGCTAGCTTCGGTTTCTACCTCGCTAATCCCATTCTTGGAGCACGATGACTCGTCTCGTGCACTGATGGGTGCGAACATGCAGCGTCAGGCAGTTCCACTGCTACGTGCGGAGAGCCCATTCGTTGGAACCGGTATGGAGCGCATCGCTGCTATCGACTCCGGCGCCGTGGTGCTAACCGACCACGCTGGCGTTATTGAGGAGATCGACGCAGACACCATCACCGTTATGAACGACGATGGCACTCGCTCCTCCTACTTCCTACGCAAGTTCGACCGCTCAAACCAGGGCACCGCGATCAACCAGCGCGCAATCGTTTCGGTTGGCCAGAAGGTTGATGCCGGAGAAGTTCTTGCAGACGGTCCAGCTACCGAAAACGGCGAGCTCGCACTCGGAAAAGACCTGCTCGTGGCATTCATGCCATGGGAAGGCCACAACTTCGAAGACGCGATCATCATCAGCCAGAACCTTGTGAAAGACGACACCCTCAGCTCGATTCACATCGAGGAGTACGAGGTTGAAGCTCGCGACACCAAGCTAGGTAAAGAAGAGATCACCGCCGACCTACCGAACATCTCGGCAGAGGCTTTGGCTCAGCTTGACGAGCGCGGCATCATTCGCATCGGTGCAGAGGTTCGCCCAGGCGACATCCTTGTTGGAAAAGTAACCCCTAAGGGTGAAACCGAGCTAACCCCAGAAGAGCGCCTACTTCGCGCCATCTTCAACGAGAAGAGCCGCGAAGTTCGCGACACCTCTTTGAAGGTGCCACACG
>CAZZHB010000127.1:398-2890 GCA_964653615.1 uncultured Aquiluna sp. | reverse complement strand
ACACCTGCTTGAGCTAGCGCGTCCTTGGCAGAGATTTCTTCACCGTCAAAACCAACGCAGGATGCGATTTTCTCAGCTTCAAGCATGCCGAAGTTGACCTCAACAAAAACTCCGTCACAACCTGAAGCGGACGGTTCCTGCTCAGCTGTGCAGCCGGTCAGCGACAGTACTAACGCGAGGCCAAGTAAAAGATTTTTCAAGAGGATTTCCTTTATTGGGGAGTTTGGTCAAAGTCTACTTTTTTGCTCGGGCTAAGCATTCTTTATTACCTCGAAATAACCTGCTGGCGCTGAGGGTTGGGAATCATATGAACCTATCGGGAAAAAATGTATTGGTGGTTGGCGCCTCAGGCGGACTGGGCATGGAGTTTGCCAGGCAGCTCACCGCTGCAGGAGCCAAAGTCTATGGAACTGCAAGGTCGAACGAGTCAGCTGCCAACATCCCAGACCAGGTAACTCAAAAACTTCTGCTGGATCTAGAGAGTGCTGAGTCGATCAACACACTTGCAACCTACCTGAACGCTTCAGTGAAGCTAGATGGCGTAATTGTGACCGCGGGACTGGTTGCCTTTGGCCTCGCTGCGGAAACCCCTGCCGAAATTGATGCCAAGCTCATGCAGGTCAACTACCGAGGACCAAGAGATCTTTTGGTTGCCCTCCAGCCAAATCTCGCTGGTGCCGAAGAGGCCTTTGTGCTGAATGTGACGGGGATTGTGGCTGAAATGCCATTGCCTTCTTTGTCTAGCTCCTCAGCATCGAAGATGGCCATCCACGGCTTCCTGACCGCTGTGGCAAGAGAGTGGCGACGCAGTGGGATCAAGGTCATTAGCGAACTTCTAGGTCACACCGAGACCGGCCTAGCGGGACGAGCCATCGCCGGTCAGGCACCGCAATTCCCACCAGGGCTAACCCCGGGCGATGCCGTGGCGCAAATGCTGGCGAAAGTAAGTGCCTAAGCGGGCAATTCGATAGTGACTTTGGTGCCACCGCGAATCGGCGAAGTCCAAAGAATTTTGCCTCTTAGCTCTGATTCGACCAGGGTGCGAATAATCTGGGTCCCCAGGCCGGTTCCCACCTTGCCTTCTGCCAGTCCGGACCCATCGTCGGTCACTGTAATGATCAGGTTCTTCTTTTCTCGAAGTGCTTCGACCTGAACGGTTCCACTGCGATTGGCTAGACCGTGTTCAACAGCATTAGCTACAACCTCGGTTAGAACTAAGGCTAAGGGCGTGGAGCGCTCTGCAGTTAGCTCACCAAAGCTTCCAAGAAACTCCGTTTTTACCGTGGTGTGGTATCCGGCAATTTCTGGAACCAGTAGCAGAATTCGCTTGAAAATCTGGTCGAAAGAGACCTCCTGGTCGATTCCTTCAGAGAGTACATCGTGGACTACTGCGATCGCACTGACCCTTCGCATGGCCTGGGCAAGCGACTCTTTTACTTCCTCTGAGTCACTTTGTCTTGATTGGATTCGCAAGAGTGACGCCACAGTTTGAAGGTTGTTTTTAACTCTGTGATGAATCTCGCGAATGGTCATGTCTTTTGTTAAGAGCGCACGTTCGCGAACTCGAAGCTCAGTGACATCGCGGCAAAGCACGACTCCACCGATGCGCTTGATGCCCTCGTAAAGTGGGATAGATCTAACGGCTATCGTGACGTTTTCGAACTCCAAGTCCGTTCGCCAGGCACCCTTTGCTGTCAGGATAAGGGGTAGTCCTTCGTCGATTTGGTCTTGACGTAAATCCAGACCTGTAATGCTTTCGGCAAAAAGACGCCCCTCCAGATCGCCATCAACACCCGCACGATTGAACATGGATAAGGCATTGGGACTAGCGAAGAGAACTCGGCCGCTCTGATCTAGGCGGACAAGGCCATCATTCGCGCGAGGTGCTCCGCGCTTTGATTCGCTACCTGCCTCCAGGATTGGGAATGCTCCGCGGCTAACCATTTGCAAGAGATTGTTTCCAATCGCAACAAAATTCAGCTGCAATTTGTTGGGGATTCGAGACTCTCCAAGGTTGGTGTGCCGCGTTATGACCGCAATAGGTGTGGAGTCGGGTTGCTTATCCGGAGCGAAAACGGGATAAGCGTCAATCTTGGTTCGGACACCTTCAAAATTAGTTGGTTCGTCGGAGAGGACTGGCTCGCCAGTTGTCCAAGCCATCTGAATAATTTGATCCCAATCAAACCTCGCAGGGGTTCCAGTTATGTCGCGATAAAAGAGCGTGGCCGCCGCGGCGGGCCTAGCGTGCGCAGTAGCTTGAAGCTTGCCGTTCTTGGGGGCCCAAAGAACCAAGTCACCAAATGCTAAGTCGGCGATTAATTGCCAATCTGCAAGTAGCGATCGAAGCCACTGCTGTGAGTTGGAATCAATTCTGGGCACTATGAGAGTTTATCTAGGTGATAGTTCGAACCGCGATTGCCTCAGACTCGCCGTCTTTAGCAAGTGCCAACTTTCTTGATGTCGCGGATCTGGAAATACGGTACCGCTGTGCC
>CAZZHB010000127.1:0-388 GCA_964653615.1 uncultured Aquiluna sp. | reverse complement strand
CTGAATAATAAGAGTCTGGTTCAATGCGAGAGGAGTAGGCCCTGAAATTCGACCCACCTGTGACTACATCGAACTGCGAAATACAAGCAAAAACTTGGAAATTTGCCTTGGAACTCCCTGAAGGATTCCTTGAAAGCGCATTCCACTGAACTACGGTGGGAGTCTTGAAGTTGACAGGCCTGTAACCAGTTGGGCATTTGGATGTGGCGGTCGATTTATAGGTGGTGCCCTTCAGGCAGAAACTCTTCAACTTCGAAACGGCAACCATGGCCTGAGGTGAGTAGAGACTTAAGAACCCAACAGAATTTGCCGAATAAGGTTTCTTGTTGGGATCAGACCAAGTAACGTTGAGGACAAGCTGCTGGGCTCCGGAGCTTGATTCAAAGTC
>CAZZHB010000126.1:0-2935 GCA_964653615.1 uncultured Aquiluna sp. | reverse complement strand
GCAAGCTTCTCGCGAACCTCGTCAACAGACTTGGAACCGAAGTTGCGAATGTTCATCAACTGGTCCTCGCTCAAAGCGATTAGCTCTGAAACGGTGTTGATGCCCTCGCGCTTTAGGCAGTTGTAAGAACGAACGGTTAGGTCCAGGTCCTCAATCGGGGTTGATAGCTCGTTAGAAGCTGCAACCTCAACTGGAGCTGGTCCAATCTCGATACCCTCGGCCTCAGCGTTTAGCTCCTTGGCTAGGCCAAATAGCTCAACCAGGGTGGAACCGGCAGATGCAACTGCATCGCGAGGCTCAACCGAAGGCTTGGTCTCAACGTCAACGATTAGCTTGTCGAAGTTGGTGAACTCACCGGCACGAGTTGCCTCAACGCGGTAGGAAACCTTTAGAACTGGGCTGTAGATGGAGTCAACTGGGATAACGCCAGCTTCTGCATCTAGGTTGCGGTTCTGGGAAGCCTGAACGTAGCCGCGACCGCGCTCGATAACGAACTCGATCTCTAGCTTGCCCTTGGCGTTTAGGGTGGCAAGCACTAGCTCTGGGTTGTGAACCTCTACGCCAGCAGGGACCTGGATGTCGGCTGCGGTAACAGGGCCAGCCGCGCTCTTGGTTAGGTGTGCAACCACTGGAGCGTCGTGCTCAGAGGAAACAACTAGGTTCTTGATGTTCAGGATTACCTCAACAACGTCTTCCTTAACACCTGGAATGGTGGAGAACTCGTGGCTAACACCCTGAATGCGGATGTTGGTCACAGCAGCACCTGGAATCGAGGAAAGCAGGGTGCGGCGTAGTGAGTTTCCAAGGGTGTAACCAAAACCTGGCTCTAGTGGATCAAGGATGAAGCGTGAGCGGTTTGGTCCTAGAACTTCTTCGTGAAGGGTTGGGCGCTGTGCAATTAGCACTATTTGGTTCCTTTCATCTGAGCATCCGCTATTTGATGCTCGTCTTTACACTCAGTGGCTTAGCTGAATGCTTTGAATCTTTAGTTTTGGAAAAGCTGTAGTTAGACGCGGCGACGCTTTGGAGGGCGGCAACCGTTGTGAGCCTGTGGGGTCACATCGGAAATCGAGCCAACCTCTAGGCCTGCGGCCTGAAGCGAACGGATTGCAGTCTCACGACCAGAGCCTGGGCCCTTTACGAAAACGTCAACCTTCTTTAGGCCGTGCTCCTGAGCCTTGCGGGCTGCGGACTCGGCTGCCATCTGAGCTGCGAACGGGGTTGACTTACGAGAACCCTTGAAGCCCACGTCACCGGATGACGACCAGGAGATAACAGCTCCGGTTGGGTCAGTGATGGTGATGATGGTGTTGTTGAAGGTCGAGCGGATGTGTGCCTGACCGGTTGGGATGTTCTTCTTATCCTTGCGACGTGGCTTGCGGGCCGCTGCGGATGCCTTAGGTGCTGCCATTTTTTATCTCCTAAATCCTTCGGCCGCTACTAGCGGGCTGCCTTCTTCTTGCCGGCGACAGTACGCTTTGGACCCTTGCGAGTACGAGCGTTTGTCTTGGTGCGCTGGCCGCGGACTGGAAGTCCCTTACGGTGGCGCAGTCCCTCGTAGGAACCGATTTCAACTTTGCGACGGATGTCCGCTGCGACGTCTCGACGCAGGTCACCCTCAACCTTGTAGTTCTTCTCGATCTCGTCGCGAAGTGCAACCAACTGGTCGTCAGTTAGGTCCTTTACGCGAATCGACTCATCGATCTTGGTGGTCTTTAGAATCTCGCTTGAGCGAGTGCGGCCAACGCCGTAGATGTAGGTAAGGGAGATAACCACGCGCTTGTCGCGAGGGATATCTACTCCAGCAATACGTGCCATTTGGAATTTCTCCTGTTTGAAAGAAGGTCTTCGGCATCTCCATCTCGATCTGGCGGATCGGGCCCCGGCCTTCTTTCCGGGGGTTAGCTTTACGCTTGGCGATACCTTGAGTATTTAGTTATGGGTTAGGGCAATTAGCCCTGGCGCTGCTTGTGACGAGGGTTCTCGCAGATAACCATCACGTTGCCGTGACGACGAATCACCTTGCACTTGTCGCAGATCTTCTTAACGCTCGGGTTAACCTTCATGCTCTTACTTTCTACTTGTAGCGGTAAATGATGCGGCCGCGAGTTAGGTCGTACGTGGACAGCTCTACAATCACGCGGTCTCCGGGGAGAATACGGATGTAGTGCTGACGCATTTTGCCCGAGATGTGGGCGAGGACGATGTGTCCGTTGGTCAACTCCACACGGAACATTGCGTTCGGTAGAGCTTCAACGACCGATCCCTCGATCTCGATGACGCCGTCTTTGTTGGCCATGCACTCACTTATTCACTACTTTTGGTAGCGTCACAAACACGCAAAACCGCTCGATTTTCAGAAGGATTTCACGTTAGAAACGCCGAGGAACAATCCTAGGGGGAAATCGAGGCGAATGCTAGTGCCTAATCCAAAGAAATTGGCGTAATTCCAAACGGCTTTAGACCCGCGGCTCCGCCATCGGGTGCAGTCAGCACCCAAATGCCCTTCGAGTGCACCGCCACGGAGTGCTCCCAGTGGGCGCCATCGCCACCATCTTTGGTGGCAACCGTCCAATCGTCCTCGTGGATATAGGTCTTCTGGTCCCCCGAGGTGATCATCGGTTCGATTGCGACGCAAAGTCCTGGCTCTACCTTTGGGCCGGCATCTCGAACCGCGTAGTTGAATACCGCAGGGTCCTCGTGCATCGAGCGACCAATGCCGTGACCGACGTACTGCTCTAAAATCCCCCATTTACCGCGCTGAGCGATGTAGTGCTCAATGGCAACGCCAACCTCATTCAGACGCTTAGCCTGAGCCAAAGCGGCAATACCTGCCCAGAGCGAACCCTCGCAAACATCGGACTGGAGTTGACGCTGCTTGGTGAGGTCATTTTCTACACCCGGCAACACCATGGAAAATGCGCTGTCACCATTC
>CAZZHB010000125.1:0-2971 GCA_964653615.1 uncultured Aquiluna sp. | reverse complement strand
ATATTCAAGTCTTTAGGCAATGGCGTGACTCGGACCAAGGAAGTCAAGGCTGAGCCCAGCAGCGAATACACCCAGTGCTTCCCAATCGAATTCCCATTGAAGGATCTGCCTTCTGGCAACGGGGTGGTGACCGTTAGCTATGAATCCGAGGGACACTTTGGGACTTCCGCCCCAACCTCGGTGGTGATTGGCTAATGCGTCGCCTTTTTGGGATCTTCTCTGCCATTGCGCTGATCGCTGCGGGCTTGGTGGTTCAACCGCCGGCTCCAACGCCTGCCCAGGCCGCTCCTCCGGGGAGCGCCTTTGACCCTGGCCTAATCATCAGCGACAGCGTTTTCTATGACTTTGGCACCATGACCGTGGCCCAGATTCAGGCCTTCTTGGACTCGCGGGTGGCGGAATGCCGCGCTACAAATCCAGCCATTGATTGCCTAAAAGACATCAAGGTTGATATCCCAGCCACCCCAGCCACAGGCCCCGGTGAAGTCGGTCCCTGTAAGGCCATCGCTGCTAAAGCCGGAGCAAGTGCTGCCGAGGTCATCCACGCCATTTCGAACGCCTGTGGCATAAATCCAAAGGTATTCATCGTCACCTTGCAAAAAGAGCAGGCACTGGTCACCTCGACCAAACCAACGGACTACATGTATCGTGCCGCGATGGGATTTGGATGCCCCGACAGTGATCCTGGCATTTGTGGCAAGGTCTTCACCGGATTGTTCAATCAGCTTTACAAGGCCGCAAGACAGTTTCGTTGGTACGGAAATCCAGCCGGTTCCTTTACCTACTGGAAGCCTGGTCGCACGGTTGCCATGCGCTATCACCCCAGGGCTGCCTGCGGCACTAAGACCTTTGAACTAAAGAGCCAGGCCACGGCAAATCTTTACTACTACACCCCCTACACCCCAAACGACGCTGCCCTTAGGAACCTTTACGGCACCGGGGACTCTTGTTCGGCGTATGGAAATAGAAACTTCTGGCGCTTTTTCCACGACTGGTTCGGTTCGCCAATTGGTGGAAGTTACCTTCTGAAATCCAGCACCAGCGAAACCTTCTTGATCGTTGATAACCTGCGCTATCGAGTTTGGGACTCGAGGCTGCTGGCGGCAATCCGCCCACTGGGCCCAGAGGGTGTGATTTCCCAGGCTTACCTTGAAAGCTTTGAGAACAAGGGTGACCTCTATCAGCTCGTAAAGCGCGGCAACACAACCGAGTACTGGCTGCTGGTTGACGGCAAGCGCTTCTCGCTGCCCGATTGCAATCTGGCTAGGCAGTTCGGCCTGAACTGTGACTTGGCCACCAGCCTTACCGAATCGCAACTGAATCTGTTCACCAATCTCGGGGCACTGACGAGGTTGGTGCAGACCCCTGAGGGCAACAGGTTCTGGATTGAAAACGGCACGCGTCGCCCGGTCGTCGATGATTTGGCTCTGAATTCTGTCGGCGGCCAGGGTGTAACAGTCAGCCCAATGGTTGTGGAGCAGATCGTCTCGCTTCAGCCTGGTGAGCCGCTGGCAAGTGACCTGACAGTCTTTGGCCTGACCCAAACGGATGATGTGGCACTTGCCTTTGGCGGAAAGAGCTACCGAGTGTCTGCCTCCCTCGCCAACAGCATTGGCCTGAGCAAGTGGTTCACAAGCTCAAAGGTAGAGATTGATCAGAAGTTGGTTTCTACCAGCTCCGGTGTAGTCAGAGGCTTTGTTGCTAATGCAGCTGGGCAGAACTTTGTTCTCACCGACGCAGGCAAATTACCCGTCATCGATCGAGCCAACTGGACCGATCAGGTCAATGTCCTGCCGGATGCGATTATCAATAAAATCCCAAGCGTCAACGGAACCCTAGCTTCTCCTGCGGTCGTCACTAGCGCTGGAAACAAGCTCTCATATTTCGTCCAGGGAGCTCAGCGCCGGTCAATCTCTGACCGCAGCATGACGGATCGATTCCTAAATCTGATTAGCCAGTCCAAGGTGATTACGTTGCCGATGGCTGCAATCAACACAATCGAGAGTGCCGGTAATGGCCTTGCTCCCGGCTCACTGGTCAGGGCACCTGGCACCAGCGCGATCTTCTTGGTCGATGATCTCACTCGCAAGGTAAGGCTGACTTCCGAGGATCACGCCAGAAACGTCTCGGACTCCAAGATTTATTCGCTTCCAAATTCCGAACTTGCGAAGTTACAGACTCGAACCGGTTTCAACTCCATCAAGGTCCAGTGTGATGGGGCGACCTATTTGATTGATGGCGGAACCCTATATCCAATCTCACCTGCCGGAGCGGATGAGTATCCTGGTCGGCCATTCCCGTTGGCAGTTTCAACTTGTGCTGGATTGAACATGGCATCTAAGCCAGTTGGACAGTTCGTCCGAGACAGTAAGGGTGTGCTTTTCTTTGTTGAAAATGGAACTCGCAGCAGGATTCGAAATTGGGCGCAATTTGGTGCTCTAAAGGGTGACGGCCCTGGCTTTATCTCCGCATCAAACTTTTTCGCCAGCAAGATTCCTGCTGCTGGAACAGCTCCGAGCAGTGCGGTGCTGGCTTCGTTGGACAACACACCAACCGGAGTATTCGAAGACTTCACTTTTCAGGGCTCAGTGCCGGTAGTTACGACTCCAACGGTCTCCCCAACCCCGAAGCCAACCCCTAAACCAACCGCGTCGGCAACCGCTTCTCCAAAGCCGACTGCGACGCCGAAACCCACTGCTACTCCAACGGCTTCAGCGACTCCGAAGCCGACTCCGACCGTTTCTCCAACTCCAAAACCAACTCCAACGACTTCTGCAACAACCTCTGGGTTTGTAAATTACAAGGTGGTCTCCGGGGACACACTTGCGAAAATAGCCACAAAGTTTGGTGTCACGGTTGCGCGAATTCAAGCAGCAAATGCGTTGGGCACATCAACGACCATTCGAGTGGGGCAGATTCTCAAAATACCAACCTCAGTTAGCTCGTCACCACCGGTTACAACCTCACCAAC
>CAZZHB010000124.1:0-2972 GCA_964653615.1 uncultured Aquiluna sp. | reverse complement strand
TGCAAGTAGGTCTACGTGGAAGGTGTATCCGTTGATACGAGCGTTAAGGATGTCGAAGGTTCCCATTGCTTCCCAGCCACCCTTGTCAGCTGAAGCTAGGCCGATTAGACCCTTTGCCTTCAACTCACCTAGTGCTGCTAGGAACTCGTCCCAGTTGGTAACCGAGTCAGCATCCATGCCGATCTCAGCCATCATGGACTTGCGGAAGTGTAGACCCCATGGGTACCAGCTCTGAGGCACGAAGTACTGCTTGCCGTCAGCGGCAGTTGCAGCAATCTTGTAGCTCTCGTTGTACTGGCTGCCAATTTCGTTCCAGACGTCAGAAAGGTCTACTAGTAGGCCCTGGTCTGCGAAGAACTGCATGCGGTAACCGGCCATCCACTGGAAGCAGTCGTCAGGAGTTCCCTGTAGGTACTGTGACAAGTTGTTCTGGAATGCGTTTGACTCGGTCGCGTTGTAGGTAACCTCGTTGCCAGTCTTGGCAATGTAGGCGTCAACCAATCCCTTTAGCTGGATAGTTGGAGACTCGTCAACGGTGCGAGCACCGAATGAGATTGGACCAGTGGATCCTGGTGCGCAACCGGCGAGCATTGTGGCGCCTGCAATACCTAAACCACCAGCTGCAGCGCCTTTAAGAAGCAAACGGCGGTCAACTTCGTGACCGGCGATTTTGTTCAACATTGAACCTCCTGAATAGTGGAATTTAGTTCAGGATAATCCCCTTATTCCCGCGATTCGAACAATTCACATAACGAAATAGTCACAAATAGACAGAAACGAACAAAGTCGAACATTTTCTATCTCTATGCCGAGACGGATTTAGCTCAAAAGATCTTTCACCATGGGCACAACCTTGGTGCCATAGAGCTCAATGGCCTTCATCAGTTTCGAGTGCGGCATTGGACCGTTGGCATATTTCAGGTCAAACCTGGAAGCCCCAACACTCTGAATTGCGTAGGCAATCTTCTTAGCAACCTTCTCAGGTGATCCCACATACATCGATCCGCCATTGACCTCGGAAATGAAGTGCATCTTGGTGGTCGGACCCCAGCCACGTTCCTTGCCAATTCGGCCAAATGCTGTTTCGTAGTGCGGCCACTGGGCTTCAACGGCTTCGTGGTCGGTTTCGGCGATAAAGCCAGGAGAGTGAATTGATACCGGTAGCTCGGCGTGACCAAACTTCGCTAGCTGCTCCTTATATAGGTTGGAATAAGGGGCAAACCTTGCTGGGTCGCCACCGATGATGGCAAGAGCCATCGGGATTCCAAGGCGTGCAGCACGGACCACCGAATCAGGAGAGCCACCCACACCAACCCGCAGCGGAATAGCTCCGCGTTCGGTCTTTGGATACACCTCTTGGTTGGTCAGCGAGGCTCGCATACGACCCGACCAGGTCACTGGCTTTTCCTTTAGTAGCTCAACCAAAAGCTCAAGCTTCTCTTCAAAAAGCTCACCATAGTTCGATAGCTCGTAGCCAAACAATGGGAATGACTCAATAAAAGATCCGCGTCCCGCGGTGATCTCAGCGCGACCATTTGATAGCGCGTCGATGGTGGCAAAGCGCTGATAAACCCGAACTGGATCATCCGAAGACAACACAGTTACTCCAGTTCCAAGCTTGATCTTGCTGGTGATGGTGGCAATACCGGCCAGAATCGTGTCCGGAGCAGAAACCGCATAGTCATCACGGTGGTGCTCACCGATATTGAAACTGTCCAACCCCACTTCTTCAGCAAGTTTGGCTTGGGCCACTACGTCTCGGATTACCTGTGCTGCCGATACTGGAAGGCCCTGGTCGTCAAGCGACATATCGCCGAAAGTGTCTAAACCAAATTGCAATTCTGAGACGTTCATGAATTCAGTCTAGGGGGTCTAGACAAAAAGTGCTAGTTTGCCGCAGCCAGCTGACCGCAAGCTCCGTCGATTTCCTTACCGCGAGTATCACGCAGCGTGGTTGGGATGCCGTTGCGGTCGAGAATGTCGATGAACGAGTTGATCTGTTCTTTGGTCGACGACGTCCACACCGAACCAGGGGTCGGGTTCAGTGGAATCGGGTTGACGTGCACCCAGCCCTTGCCGCGATCATTTAGCTTGTCCGCCAAAAGCTGTGCTCGCCAGTCATGGTCGTTCATGTTGTGGATCAGCGCGTATTCAATGGAGACTCGGCGGCCGGTCTTGTCGTAGTAAGCCTTGGCGGCATCTAGCGCCTCGTCAACCTTCCACTTCGAGTTGACCGGAATCAACTCATCGCGCAGCTGGTCATCTGGGGCGTGTAGTGAAAGTGCGAAGGTCAGTGGTAGGTCCTCTTGTGCCAACTTTTCAATGCCTGGAACTAGGCCAACCGTTGAGACCGTGATTTGCCTTGCGCTCATGCCAAGACCGTTGGGCTGGGGCTCAACCATGGTGCGGATGGCATCCATGATCTTGGCGTAGTTGGCTAGCGGTTCTCCCATACCCATAAAGACGATGTTGTTTACGCGCTCATCGTCGTGACGGTTTGGTCCAAGCTCCCCTGCTCGAATCGCACGATTGGCCTGCACGATCTGGTCGACAATCTCGGCGGCTGACATGTTTCGGGTCAGGCCCGCCTGCCCGGTGGCACAGAACGGGCAGTTCATGCCACAGCCGGCCTGCGACGAAATACAGAGCGTTATGCGATTTGGGTAGCGCATTAAAACTGATTCGACCAAGGCTCCATCAAAGAGTTTCCATAAGAACTTGATGGTGTCGCCCTTATCGGTTTGTAGTCGCTTGACCTGAGTCAATAGCGGGGGCAAGACCTTTTGAACCAGCTCGGCTCGACCCTCCTTGGGAAGATCGGTCATGGTCTCAGGATCTGACGAGTAGTGGGTGAAGTAGTGAGTCGAGATTTGCTTAGCCCTAAAGCCCGGAATGCCGAGTTCTTTAATCCGTTCGGTGCGATCCGCGATCGAGAGATCAGCTAGGTGAACAGGGGGCTTACCGCGCTTGAC
>CAZZHB010000123.1:0-2990 GCA_964653615.1 uncultured Aquiluna sp. | reverse complement strand
AAAGAATTAGTCAAAGCCCCCTCGGTTTTCCGAGGGGGTTTTGCTTTGCCGGTGGTTTTAGCGCGACTGCTTGTCAGTTAGTTGAGATTGGTAGCGAAATCGAAATCAAGGCGCCACCGAGTCGGGAGGTCCCGACTTCGATATTGCCGCTGTGGTTTTCTACCACCTCATAGATCATCGACATTCCAAGGCCCGTGCTACCGGACTTGGCGCTATCGCCCTTTCTAAATCTGATCGGCTTCCCGGCCTCGCTGAAGAGTCCTTCTGGGAACCCAGGGCCTGAGTCTTCGAAGGTGAGGAAGATGCGGGAGTCTTTGGAGGCAAGCGTGATTGAGACTTGAGAGTCGGCTGGAACGTGAGCGTTGATGTTTCCAATCAGGTTGGAAATCAACTTTTCCATCTGATCGGGATTTCCCAGCATGAAGACTTCGCCTTGGATTTGAGCCTCGAGCTTGTGCCCGGACTTTAGGCTGGCCAAATCTTCCACCATGTCTGAGACCAGTTTGGACAAGTCAATCGGCAAATCTCTTCGAGTTTCGGTGCCGCGAATCTCCGCCAGCTGCAAAAGGTCATCGATGATCTTTTGCATTCGAATTGACTGCCTCAGGGCTTTTTCGGCACTTTGCCTAACCTCTGTCGCCACATTGGGCTGGGAGAGCATGTCCAAGTAACCCCGCACAACCGTCAGTGGGGTCTTCAACTCATGCGAGGCGTCAGAGAGAAATTTCTGCAGCGCTTTTTCATTGCTGTCTAAGGAGTGAATCATGTTGGCCAAGGAATCGCTCAGCGTCTCAACTTCCCAACTTCCCCTGAGTCTCTCGAGTTTTCTCTGACCTCCCAGGGAGATGGCTTTGGCTTGCCAAATCAGTTTGTTGATTGCTGAGATGTCCCTTTTGAGCAGCAAATGTGTCACCAGCGTTGCCATCATGATCACCAGCAGGGTAATCAGGGCGACCGGCACTACCGCGGCACTAGCCCCGGCTATCGCATCCTCGGTTGAAATTGCCAGCGTGATGGACTCGCTCGATCCGAGTTTGATTTCTCGAGTTAGCTGGTTGGTGGTGCCTATTTCCCCAGCATTTTCCTGCAGATAGGTCTCGACCCCGAATTCATCAACGTAGGTGGCGGTGATCTCTCTGGTTGACCCTTCGAAAAGTGCGGTAGAGATTGGGTCGTCTGATGCAAGGATTACTTCAGCCAACCGCTCCAAGTTTTCATCTAACTGTCTGATGTTCTGATCCAAACTGGTCAGAATTGAGACGCTTGAAACCGCAATAGAAGCGAGGCCTATCAAGACCCCCACCGAAGCCGTGACCTTAGTCTGAAGCCTCATTAGGACTCGTCAATCTTGAAGCCAAAGCCGCGGACGGTTTTGATGCCCTGAAATGAATCGGTGTGAAGCTTCCTGCGCAGGTATGAGATGTAAGTCTCAACCACATTGGTTTGATCTGCGAATCCCATGCTCCAAACATCTTCCAGAAGTTGATGCTTTGAGAGGACGTGACCCTTAGCCTCCAATAGCGCAACCAGGAGTTTGAACTCGGTGGGCGAGAGCGTAACTTCCTTACCATCCAGTCGCACAATAAAGTCCTCAACTACAACCTCGATGGGCCCGGCAACGAGAGTCTTGTTTTCTGAATGACTAACGCTTGATCGCCTTAAGATAGCCGCGACTCTGAGGGCCAACTCCTCAATCCCAAATGGCTTGGCGATGAAATCGTCTGCCCCAAGGCGGAATCCAGTGCTGAGGTGAGGGCGTTCTTTGCTTGCGGTTAGCAAAACGAAAGGGGTGTTGTCACCCTTGCTCCGAAGCGCCTCGAGCAACTTGAAGCCGTCAAGCTTGGGCATGTTTATGTCAGAGACGATTAGGTCGACCGGATTGGCCCTGAGCAGATTCAGTGCTTCAAGCCCATCGGCGGCAAAGACGGTTTTGTAACCCGCTAGTGACAGGGCGTCACCAATCATCTCCCGGACCGGAGCTTCATCGTCAACCACAAGAATCGAACTAGACACAGCTTCATGTTAGGGCGGCGAAAGCGTGGGATGTATTTCCACTACGAACCCAAGTGAATCTCACACGAACTTCACACGATTGCCTCGCAGACTTGTCTCACTGGCTTAGAAAGAGATCGCAATGAGAACAAACAAGGTGAACAAGGTTCTAGTAGTTCTAACTGCCCTAACCCTAGGGCTGGGAACTGCACCAGCACAGGCTGTCGAACCGACTGTTACTGAAGCAGCAAGCAGCGAAACCACAGTTGCCCCTCGTGATGCCGCAGCCATCGCAGCCTTCAAGGCATCGATGGCGGACTTCAAGGCCGCAATGGCTACCTACCGCACTTCAATGGACGACTTCAAGGTCCAAATGGCGGCCTACAAGTTAGCCATGGAGGAGATCAAGCCTGCTCTAGTTGCTTACAACACTGCTAGACGCACGATCGGACAGACCTTCGCAGCAGCTATGACCTCAGCCAGGACTGCCTACCGAGCGGTATTAGATGACAGCACCGCATCGGCAGATGCCAAACTCCAGGCCAAGACCACTTTCGAGGCGGCTAAGACCGCAGCAGTGACAGCTCGACAGGCTGCCATGACTGCTCTCGGAACCGCCCCGGTAAAGCCGGCGAAACCGGAGAAACCAACCAAGCCAGTTAGGCCGGTTCGCCCATAACCCTTCCTCCTTTGGGTTAGGAAGATCCCCCGTGTGATGCGGGGGATCTTTTTTGGCATTTTTAACTTGCACTTGACCTTTGGAATGTGGCAGACTTGCGGGGTTCATGAGTATTCATGTCTTTTTGGCATGAACCACTGTTGGCAGGGTGCACAGGAAACTGGGCCGGCCGCAGCAAAGGACCAAAAACTTATCTGAGATCTTTTCTCTGGTAAATCGCGAGTTCATTTCTTGCGACACGCCCGAGTCAAGGTGTCGGAACGGGCCCTAGAAATAGGGCGTTGACAGAAGAACAGTGCATCAGCATTACGGCAGTCAA
>CAZZHB010000122.1:0-3070 GCA_964653615.1 uncultured Aquiluna sp. | reverse complement strand
ACCCAGGACTCAATCGACAACAACCGCGAGGCTCTAAAGGCATTCCTTTACGCAACCATCAAGGGCTGGAAGGACGCGATTGCCGACCCTAACGAGGGAGCTCGTTTGGCAGTTGAGATCTACGGTAAGGACCTAGGTCTAGACATCGGCAAGGAGCAGCAGCAGTCTGCCGCTCAGAACGACCTACTGGTTGTTACTGATGAGACTCGTGCGAATGGTCTATTCACCATTTCCGAGAAACTACAGCAGCAGAACATCGACACTCTGGCGAAGGCTGGCTACACCATCACCGCCGCTCAGCTGTTCGACATGTCGCTTCTTGCTGAGGTTTACGCAGAGCACCCAGAACTTCTGGACTAATCTCGTACCTTATGAGTTCAATTAGCGCCGCTGCCCAGGACGAAACCGTTCTGGGCAGCGGCATTACCATTTCCGGACTGTCCAAGACCTTCAAGCTTGGCAATCAGTCCATCACCGCACTGCAGGACACCACCTTGCACTCAGATAAGGGAAGTTTTCTTTCCCTGCTTGGTCCATCGGGTTGCGGCAAGTCGACAATCTTGCGAATCCTTGCGGGTCTTGAAACCCCGACCTCTGGCACCGTCACAGTCGACGGCATGGACCCACAGGAACTTCGTCGCGATCACCGCCTAGGAATTGCATTCCAAGACTCAGCGCTGATGCCTTGGCGATCAGTAACCCAAAACATCAGACTTCCTTTTGAACTGGCTCGCGTTGCACCTGACGAAGAGCTGATCAAAGACCTAATCAAGCTGGTTGGCCTACAGGGTTTTGAAGATGCCAAGCCGGCACAGCTCTCTGGCGGCATGCGCCAGCGTGTCTCGATTGCACGTGCCCTGGTGGTTCAGCCTTCGGTTCTGCTTCTTGACGAGCCATTTGGTGCGCTGGATGACATGACCAGGCAGCGACTAAACCTTGAACTATTGAGAATCTGGACTGAAAAGCCAGCCACCACCTTGATGGTTACCCACGGCATTTCAGAGGCAATCTTCCTAAGCGATCAGGTGGCGGTCATGAGCCCTCGCCCGGGTCGAATCAAGGAGATCATCGAAGTGGATCTCCCCCGCCCACGCACTCCTGAAATGATGCGCACCCCAGAATTCCATGCCCTGCACGATAGGGCCTCGGACTTGCTATTCGGTTCCGGTGGAGTCGTTCCGCACGATGACTGAGCTTCTGGTAAGTAAAGCCAATAAGCGCCTACCCTCATGGGCGACTGCCGTAATAGGAATCAGCATCACCATCGGGATTTGGTGGGTTTCGGCCATCACGATCTTTGCCTCGATTGGAGCTCGCCCCGATGGTTCTGGTGGCGCAATCCCAACGCCCCTAGCCGTGGTTTCTCAATTGCTCGAAGATGGTTTTGAGTTTTACTGGCGCAATGCGGCCGTTACTTTGACCGAAGCGGCGATTGGGTTTTTCTGGGGCAACCTGCTGGCTTTAGCATTTGCCGCGCTCGCACTTATCGTTCCTAAGCTTGAAAATCTCACCACTCAGATTGCCGTAATCACCTATTGCATTCCTATCGTCGCAATTGGTCCAATTGTTCGATTGGTAGTTGGGGCTCCAGATTCTGGTGAACCTGCCGGTGCGGCGATTGTGCTGGCCGCACTTTCGGTTTTCTTCACGACCATGGTGGGGGCACTCACCGGAGTAAAGCAGACCGATAAGCGAATGCTGGATGTGGTTTCGGCTTACGGTGGTGGGGCCTGGCAAAGGCTAGTGAAAGTCCAGCTACTCTCTGCGCTTCCTTCGATCTTTGCGGCATTCAAGATTGCCGCTCCAGCCGCTTTTCTCGGTGCCATTCTGGGTGAATATGTCGGCGGTCCTGATCTTGGTTTCGGCCCGGCCATGGTGAACGCTCAGCAGAGCCTTGAGATTGCTCGTGTTTGGGGGGTTGCTCTGGTTTCCGGCCTGATTGCCGGAGCTGGATATGCGCTTTTTGGACTAATTGGCAAGTTGTTGACGCCCTGGGCTAAGGCGGGTGTTCGATGAACTTCAAACTAGAGGACACCTCAGATAAGTCACTTATCGCGCTTCGATCCAAGGTAAAGCGTCAGGCAACTAAGGAAACACTAAAGGTTGTCTACGCTTCGCTGGTTAATACTGGTATCTCACTTGGGGTTGTGGTTTTGCTATGGATGTTTGCGCTTTGGGCGCTGGATGTAACTCCATACATCGGCAAAGGCCCGCTTGAAGTTTTGAATTGGCTCTTCATCGAAGAAGGAGCGGGCGAAAACCAGACCCTGGTTTGGTCGGCCCTTGGCCAGACTCTTTATGACGCCACCATCGGTTTCTCTTTTGGTCTGTTTTTTGCCACCTTGGTCTCGGCGCTGTTCACGATGTCGAAATCACTAGAGCAGGCATTGATGCCAATCGCGATGCTGCTCAGAAGCGTTCCGCTGATTGCAATGGCGCCGATTCTGATTTTGATCTTTGGTCGCGAGCAGGCAACCGTTGCGGTAATGGGAGCGATTGTTGTGCTTTTCCCTGCCCTGGTGAACATCGTCTTTGGTCTTAGAAGCGCATCTAGTGCCATGGTTGACGTGGCAACCGTCTACGGTGCAAACAAGCTTGCGGCTCTTAGGTATGTGGCTTTCCCATCGTCGCTGCCATCATTCTTTGCCGCCGTGAAGATTTCGGTTCCAGGAGCTATCACCGGAGCGCTGCTGGTGGAGTGGCTAGCAACCGGTCAGGGCATCGGCTACGGCATCATCTCGGCCGTTGGTCGTGCTAAGACCAATGAGGTGAGGGCCTATGATGTGGTTGTCACCGTAGTCTCGATCTTGCTCTACAACGTGGTTGTACTGATTGAGGGTTATGTTCTAAAGCGCTTTGCGCCGCAGCTTTGGAAAGCTCGCTAAAAATTCACATCAACTTGGTGTCCTGTTTTTCCTATTTGCCGTAATCTTTTGCCTTTGATTGATTTTTGAAAGTGAGAGTGATTGTCCGAGCACGCTTTTGGCGCAGCCACACTGCTAGATCCAAATGACCCGATGGGGCTTAGAAGCTCCGCACCATTGCTAGATGCGTGGATTAGAGACATCAC
>CAZZHB010000121.1:0-3119 GCA_964653615.1 uncultured Aquiluna sp. | reverse complement strand
GGCTATGTGACTGATAACACCAATACCTCTTTCCGAGCGGGTCTCGAGTTCTTGGATGGTAGAAACATCAACTCAGGTGGAGGCAACATCTTCCTCGCCGGTCAGGGTGGCGGCAATGCTGGCGATAGGTATGGAATCGCCACCATGTTTGGAACTACAGATGCTGGCACTGGAAAGATTGCGGTTTGGGCTCGTCTAAAGACTGGCACCAGTGGTGAGTACAACTTCGGTTGGTTTGCCGCCAAGGACAGCACTAACCTTTGGACTCACGTTCGTGGCGGTGCAGATACTTGGCGATCGGCCGCAACAACCTCTGACGCCATTTACTTCAACGTTGATACCAGCGCTGGTTCGGGTGCTTACAGTTCCGGCATTAACGCCGAGTTCCCAGCGAGCACTAGCGGCGGAACGATACCTGGTTTCCGTGTCGCAGCTACCGGTGCGGGTGGCGGAATCACACTAATCGCCAAGGGTCCGAACAATGCACTAAACAGGACTGATGATGGCATGGGAGCACCAGTCCATCTTCAGCTTGCAGAACTCATCGCAGTTAGCGGACCAATTTTGGTCGAGGGTAGAACGACCGCTGCTAACCCAGCCCACGAAGCAATCTCAATCGCTGAGGGGCGGAACGAGGCCAACGCCAAAACCTACTTCGGTTCATCGCCAGAAGCCGGCTCTTTGGTAACCACAAGTTCCAGCACAGTGACACTCCGTGGCGATAGTGCGATGTTCAGAGATGCGACTCTGGACAACCGAGCAGTTGTGAACACCTCAGGCACCTTCACCTTCGAGCCCACCTCGGCATCCTTCTCGGAGCCAGAATCTTTGGACGGCTGGGTCGTGAATGCCACCCACGTGGTCTTTGGTAAGTCCGGCAATACTTCGGTTCTTCAGACCAGCGAGGGGTTGTCGGTGTCTGGCTCGGTAACCATCTTGGGCGGCAATGTCACTGTAAACCAGCCAATCACCGCAAGCTCCGCAGTCACCGTGGTGGCTGACGCAATTACTTTCTCTGCGACTACTAACACCGTTCAGGGCATATTGACCATGCGACCACAAACCGCTGGAGTTGCTATTGATCTGGGTTCTGAAACCAGCGGAAGAATGTCGCTGACCCAGACCGAGATTAATTTGCTCACCGCTCAAACTGTGCGCATCGGATCGTCAAACTCGGGCGGTATCTCGGTTTCCGCCGCGGTAACCTTCGCCACCAATAAGGTCACCAACGTTCGCCTCTCCACAGCGGGCAACGTGTCAGGCAACTTTGTAATTACCGCTGCCAACCTGGCGATTGATGCCGGTGGCAACGTGAACCTGCCTGGCTCAAACTCGGTGGCTGGCAACATCGCAATCTCGGCATCGGCTTCGGTTACCTATTCATCTGCGGTTTCTTACTCGCCCGCGGTTGTAGATGGCGTGAACGCAGTCTTCGGTGTTGGTCGAGCAATCTCGCGAACCAACAGTCCTTCTGTTGAACAAGCTAACGAGTTCTTGGCTGTTACCTTCAACCCGCCACCTCAGGTGCTTATTAGAGATGCTTACAACATTGTGCTTGATGGCAATAACCGTCTTGCATACCAATACACCGCATCCGCCACCGTGACCACTGGTTCGGGAACCGTTACCGGTTTGACCTCTTCGTCTCGGGTTGGTGGAAACATCACCTACAACGCCATCAAGGTGCTATCCAGCCCCGGCACCTATAGCTTTGCGCTCAACGTTCAAGTTGATGCCAGCACACCTCTCTCCGTTTCATCTGCCAACTACAACGTCATGGCAGGCGAACCAGGCCGCCTAATCGTTACCGCCACCGACACCACATCGGTAGCTGGTCAGGCAGGCTTCTCCTTCACTGTTGCCGTTGAAGACACCTTCGGTAACCGAATCACCGTCGGTGACAACAAGAACATCACCGTCTCCGCCACCGTCTCCGGCACCACCGCAGCAATTACTGCTGGGCGCCAGGTTCGAGCTGACGATAGTGGCCTGGCAACCTTCAGCGATCTCGTCATCACTGGTTCGGTGAGCGACACCATCTCGGTCTCATTCACCGTCACCTACACCCGCCTGTCTGACAACCAGGTCACCACGGTTTCCTCTTCGGTCTCCGCAATCACTTTGACCCATGGTGCGGCAGCCAGCATCGAGATGACAAACTCGGCAACCGCTCGAAGTGGCATCGCCTTTGGAAGCCAGCCGATTGTCAGGATTAATGACGCCTATGGAAACTTGGTAACCACAGGTAGCCAGTCCACCCAGACCGTTCGCCTGACAGCTACCAGTGCGACTCTCTCTGGCACCGCAGCGATTTCAGCATCGGGCGGTATTGCGGCATTTACTGGAATTGCTCTCGAAGGCTTGGCAGGAAGCAAGACGCTGACCGCGGAAGTTACCAGCCCAGCAACATTTAGTGTTTCAAACACAATTTCGTTGACCTTCGGTAATGTCTCGCAGCTGACTCTGGAGCGAGCAGCCGCTGGCGCAGCAAACCGCACTGCCTTCACAACCCAGCCTCAGATCGCACTTCGGGACTCGGCTGGAAACATCGTCACCGGTGTGAATGCAGCAATTGGATTCACCGTTTCACCAAACATCACAGTTACGTCTGGAACTGCCACGGTAAACACCACATCCGGTATCGCAACCTTTGCCGGCAGCTTCCTGACCGGAACTGTTGGCAGCTACACCCTGAGCTACTCAGTCGCTGGGGCAAGTGCTTCAAGCATTGCGACCGTAAGCCAGACCTTGGAGCTGACCCACGGTATTGGTCACTCCCTGGGATATCTCCAGCAGCCAAGCAGCCTCGAGCGTGCCGGAATTACGCTGTCCAGCCCCGTTGTAATTGGAATGCTTGACCAAGAGGGCAACTTGGTGAACACCGGACTTTACTCTTCGGGTTCGGCCAACATTTACCTCGCCTCGGGAACCAATGTCGCTCTCACCGGAACCACTGCGGTTTCGTTCTCCGCAGGTATCGCAACCTTCAGCAACATAGCCGTCACTGGCCAAGCTCAGTCAAACGTTCGCTTCTCAGTTGGCGCCACCGACCCGAACGTGAACAGCATTCCGCAGTCAACTGTTTTCACCTTGAGTGCGGGTGTCCCGACCCAGGTGAT
>CAZZHB010000120.1:0-3248 GCA_964653615.1 uncultured Aquiluna sp. | reverse complement strand
GTTGCGGCCATCGATTGATGGGTTCGACTCCACGGTTCCGAATTCGGTTACTTCATCCGCTAGCTTGCGAAGCAAGTTCACACCCATCTCTGGGCGGGACTGCTCGCGACCGCGGAAGACAACCATCACCTTCACCTTGTCGCCGGCCTTCAGGAATTTGCGAACCTGTCCAACCTTAGTGTTGTAGTCGTGATCGTCGATCTTTAGACCGAAACGAACCGTCTTCAAAACAGTGTTGACCTGGTTCTTTCTAGCTTCACGAACCTTCTGAGCGGCTTCGTATTTGAACTTGCCGTAGTCCATGACCTTGCAAACCGGTGGAGTGGAACCTGGGGCAACCTCGACTAGGTCAAGGTCAGCCTCTCGGGCCATTCTTAGGGCTTGCTCAATAGGGACAACGCCAACCTGTTCACCGGCTGGTCCGATTAGTCGAACCTCGGTGACACGAATACGCTCATTGATGCGTGGATCGCTGATAACTAGCTCCTTGGGTACCGTTTTGACTCACACGAATTGCGTGCAAAAGTATCAAACGCTCAAACCCGGATACCTTTAGAGGCGGTAGACAGGTGGGAATGTAATCCACTTTCACTGAGCTAATCGCCCAGAGCCTCAGGTAGCCTAGCAGAACAGAAGCCAAATTTGAAAGAGGAATCTTGTCCGAAGAGTTGACTAGAGACATTGCCGAAGTACCGGCGGTAGAGATCATCAACACGGCTGCCGTGCACCTGATGAGCGCAGCGGCCGTTCAGTGCGGTCTTGCCGAGGATGCTCCTGCGGACTTGGATGAGGCAAGAAAGCTAATCACCGCGCTTGCGGGTTTAATTACCGCAGCCGCTCCTGAAATTGGAGATCACCACGCTCGGCCACTGCGCGATGGACTTCGCTCGCTACAGCTTGCGTTCCGCGAAGCTTCTTTGATTCCAGATGAGCCTGGCAAGGGTCCGGGCGAAAAATACACCGGACCGGTGAACTAGCTCGCGACCAACCGGAAGGTTACCGAGTCAACCTGCTGCAAGAACTCTTGAGTTTGCAGCTCTGAACTAAAGTCCGAGAGAAGTTCCTGCAGCTGTTGCGCCGGAAGCCCAGCCTCCAGGCTTACTTGAATGCCCAGCTCCGCCTTGAGCAATTGACCAGTTGGATCTGAATCAAAAAGCCCTACTGACTTGATTGCCGGGAGCCTAGCAGCTGCCGCGCGAACCAATCCCGCCACCACCTCACTCAGATGTGGAGGGACCCATTGAAGACCTTGCGCCAGGGCCGCTAGGGCGGGTCTGCGAATCACAATTGCTCGCCCGGCGGGGTTTAGAACAACACGATCATGGCCTTCACTGACTGCAGCTATAGCCAGCTTTGGGACCTCTACCGGCACAGGTCTGGCGGTGGCATTCCAATTAGACATTTCCGCAACTGAACTGAAAGCGGGTATTGCCGATTTTCCATCCGGAGTGCCGACTGCGACTATCGCCAGATCCGCGCTTTTGTCGACGGTTTGACCATGCGCTCCAACGCCGCTCTCCCCCAGTTCTGCAAGTAGCGGGATCAGCAGGCGGGATTGTGCCAGAGCTTTGAAGAGCTCTGCCTTATCTAGCGGCAACTCAAAGACTTTTTCCAATACCGCAGGCGTTGTGCCATCATCATTCGACCAGGAGTTCTGGGAAAATTCGCGCCCTTCCCAAGGGACCCCAGCCGAATCGTGAAACTTGTCGTGCATCAGCCGTTTGCGATTGCCAGTGCCTGCTGCAGAGTGAAACGCCCCGCATAAAGCGACTTGCCCAAAATCGCACCCTCAAGACCCAGGCTGACCAGGCCTTGCAGATCCGCAATGTCCTGAAGTGATGAAATACCCCCAGATGCCACAACGGGCTTGTTTGTAAATTGCATTACCTGCTTTAGCAAGTCGAGATTTGGGCCCTTTAGGGTCCCGTCTTTCGTGACATCGGTAACGACGTAGCGGGAACAGTTAGCCTGCTCTAGGCGAGCCAACACCTCAAACAAATCTCCACCCTCTTGAGTCCAACCCCTAGCCGCCAAGGTCGTTCCCCTGACGTCCAGACCAACGGCGATTTGATCACCGTATTTGGAAATGATTTCTGCGGTCCAGTCTGGATTTTCAAGTGCAGCCGTGCCGAGGTTGACGCGAGTAGCGCCCAATTCCAAGGCGGCTTCTAGCGAAGCATCGTCTCGAATCCCACCAGAGAGTTCGATTTTGGTGTTGCCGGCCTGCTTCACCACCTCTGCGATAACGGCACGGTTCTCTCCCCGGCCAAATGCGGCATCCAGGTCAACCAGGTGAATCCACTCCGCGCCAGCGCTAATCCAGTCAGCTGCAGCATCGATTGGGTGACCGAAATCCTCCTCGCTACCTGCCTCACCTTGAGTTAGACGGACAGCCTTTCCGCCAGCGACGTCAACCGCAGGCAATAGCTCGAGCTTCATATTTCTCCTAAATGGACTTGATCCAGTTGCGTAGCAATTGCAATCCTGCTTCGCCAGATTTTTCGGGGTGGAACTGAGTGGCGCTAAGTGGTCCGTTTTCAACCGCCGCCAAAAATCTTTCTCCATGTTCAGACCAGGTGACCGCTGCTTCGACAAAAGGTGGCCTGATGTCCAAATCCCAGGATTTGGCAGCGTATGAGTGAACGAAGTAAAAACTTTCCTCCGCAATACCCTCAAACAGGACACTGTTCTCCGGAGCCTCCACTCTGGTCCAGCCGATGTGAGGAAGCGTAGGGGCAGCCAGCTTGGTTACGCTGCCCGGCCATTGTCCCAGCCCCTCAGTCTCAATGCCGTGCTCGACACCTTGCTCAAACATGACCTGCATGCCTACGCAAATACCTAAAACCGCCCTGCCTGCCATCAGGCGCTGATCAATCAAGCTGGCGGCATTGTGGGCGCTGAGGTTCCGCATGACTGAGGCGAATGCCCCAACACCAGGAAGCAACATTCCATCGGCCTCGAGAAGTGTTTTGCGGTTCGAGGTCAGTAAAACCTCAGCACCGGCGTGCTCGAGTGCTCGGCAGGCCGAATGAACATTTCCACTGCCGTAGTCAAAGACTGCGACAGACTTGGTCAAAGGCTGCCCTTGGTGGAAGGCACACCCGCAACTCGGGCATCTGGCTCTATCGCGTTGCGCATGGCACGAGCTAAGGCTTTGAACTGAGCCTCAGCAATGTGGTGTGCATCGCGACCCGCAAGGACAGTCACGTGCAGGGTTAGGCCAGCGTTGAAGGCTAGTGCCTCAAAGA
>CAZZHB010000119.1:0-3277 GCA_964653615.1 uncultured Aquiluna sp. | reverse complement strand
GAATTCGAACGCGGATTCGGCGGAATGCACTTCGGTGACCGCTAATCGCTTCGCTGGAAGAGCCATCTAGCGAATCGGTTGAACGATAAGAGCACGACGGGCGTCGCCTACCTTGGTGAGAATCAAGGTGGCGGCGCCCTCGCCTTTTAACTTCAACTTGGGTCTGAGTTCTTCGGGCGTGATATCGACACCGCGCTTTTTGATCTCAAGTTTTCCAATTCCCCTGGCGCTCAGAGCCTTTCGAATTGCGACCTCGTCGAGCGGCAACGTTTCCAGAACTTCATAGGTTTTTAGCCATGGAGAATTGATCGGATTATCGCCCGTGAGATAAGCGATCCCCTCCGAGACAGATGTGAGTGAGTTTTGGGAAGCAAATTCACCAAGCAGTTGAGAGCGAATCAGTGAACTGTCAGGCTCGAATATGTATCGCTTGAGAGTTGAAGTGGTTGCCCTATCGACTCCCTGACCCTCAAATAAGAATCGATGGCCATCTCTAAGCATCAGCGCGGAACGTCCAAGATTCGATGACAGCTCTTCGGACCAAATTGTCAGCTCGACAAGATCGCCCTGATGTGAAACCCACTGAGCTTCAATGCCGTTTGGAATCAAATCCAAAGGGAAGGCAGGGCCGAGTTTTATGCCTTTTGGTTTTCTAAGCCCGAAGCACCAATCTAGATTCGGGCTGAAATCGGCCGGGGTGAGCGTGATGTGTTTGGCAGCCTTGCGCTCTAAGTCTCTGCGGGCCGGATCTAACCAAATTGCGTCGAAGGCCGACAAATCGGCGTTCTGGGCATCGCCAACACTCACCGTGGCATTGGGAAAAGGCGCGAGATTAAACGATGCCAGGGCGGCAGTGTGAGCATCTTGCTCGATGGCAGTCACGCTTAGACCCAAGGACGCGAACGCCAAAGCGTCCGCCCCAATTCCACAACCTAGGTCTGCAACCTTAGTGAATCCTTTTTGCCTAAGTCTTTCGGCGTGAATTGCAGCAACTTGCAATCGAGTTGCCTGCTCGAGCCCAGCCTCGGTGAAGAGCATTTCTTTGGCAAAATCACCAAATTTGGCTTTGGCCCTGGTTCGAAGTCTGGCCTGAGTCACCACTTCAGTTACCAGTGTTGCGCTGTGGCCGGCTTTTCGCAGCCTGGAAATAATGGTCAGGACATCGGCCTTGGAATCAATCTCGCCGACTTCATCGAGCAATCTAAGTGCTTCCGCGGTCAGTAATTGATTCATGAAATAAGGCTAGCGGTCTTGCCACTAGCACTCGCCTTGACTGAGTGCTAAATAGGCCGTAAAGTTTTGTTAGCACTCGAACAACGAGTCTGCTAAATCACAACTTCAAGAAAAGAAGAGGTCAAAGTGTCGGTTTCTATCAAGCCACTCGAAGATCGCATTGTTGTTCGCCCAGTTGAGGCAGAGCAGGTAACCGCATCCGGTCTGGTTATTCCAGACACCGCAAAGGAAAAGCCTCAGGAGGCTGAGGTTATCGCGGTTGGTCCAGGTCGCTTCAGCGACGAGGGTGACCGAATTCCAGTTGACGTAAAGGTCGGCGACAAGGTCATCTTCTCAAAGTACGGCGGCACTGAGCTGAAGTACGACGGCAAGGAGTACCTAGTGCTCTCGGCTCGCGACGTGCTTGCAATCATCGAGCGCTAAATCATTTCGAGGACGACCCAGGGAAACCTGGGTCGTTTTCTTTTAACCCCTAGGCTTTGAGAGTGAAGACACGATCAAGCCATGCCAACGGTTTGCTGCTGGGTGTTAGCGCGTATCTTATTTGGGGGTCATTCCCCTTGATAATCAATGCCACTAAGTTTGCTAACCCGTTTGAGGTGGTGGTTTGGCGAGTGGTGTTCGGCTTCCTGTTCGCCGCCGCCGTGCTCACAGTGATTCGCGGCTGGGGCAAAATCATCGAGCTGCTTCGATCTCCAAAGCAACTTCGCTGGCTGGCTGTCGCGTCAATTTTCATTTTTATCAACTGGGAAACCTACGTGGTTGCGGTGGCAACCGGAAACACAATTGAGTCTTCACTCGGGTACTTCATAAACCCACTGATCACCATTGTCTTCGCTGTGGTCTTTTTGGGGGAGCGGCTGCGAACCCCCCAGTGGATTGCTTTGGGGATCGGATTCATTGCGGTAGTGGTCCTCACCTTTGACTACGGCAGACCTCCGTGGATTGCATTTATCTTGGCCATTAGTTTTGCCATTTACTCGTTGGCTAAGAACAAGGTCGGTGGAAAAATCCAGGCCACCCAGTCATTCGCTCTGGAATCGCTGCTGGTCATCCCAATCGCGCTGGGGCAATTGGCGTTTATTGCTAGCCAAGAGCCGATCACCCTGCTGCAGAGTCCCTCCAACGCCTTCGTTCTAATTGGCTTCGGAGTGATGACCGCGGTGCCACTGATTTTGTTTGGTGCAGCCGCATCGAGAATCCCGCTTTCCACGATTGGCTTTATTCAGTACATGACACCGGTGCTGCAGTTTCTGACCGCCTTCTTTATCCTGCGCGAGCCGATGCCGGCGGTCAGGTGGGTCGGGTTTGGTCTGGTTTGGCTTTCGCTAGTTGTGCTGAGCTTTGATGCCATCAGGAACAAACGCAAAGCAATCGCGGTCTTGGATCAGGGATAGCTGAAACCTAATTGTTACGCACTGCTTACATTGCGGAACATTCCACCAATTTCGAAGAATCACTTCTCAAAATGCTTCTGAATAAGAAGACAAATCAATCGCAAACTGCGAATATCGCAGAACTAGTGCTGGTGGGCTCACTCTTTTCGAAGTAAAAAACAGTTGCAAACTGCCAATTTCTGTATGCTTTCAACTAGCAGTGTGAGCGTTTGCCCACACTTGCCCTCTAATTGCTATTCAAGGAGCAAGAATGACTGAAATCGACATCAAGTCACGCTTGGCCCTCAAGACCGTTTCGGCTCTAGGTGTTTTGGCACTTAGCGCAGCGGCTTTGGCGGGTTGTGCGGCGACTACCACTGAGACTGAAGCCACCGAGTCGGAGACCAGCGCTGCTGCTACCACCACTCCTGGCGGCTGTGAGCTTGGCCCAGAGCAGGAAGGCGACCTAACTCTTAAGCTAGGTACCGCTCTACCGCTAACTGGTAACCTCGCATTCCTCGGCCCACCTGAGGAGGCTGGTGTTGCACTAGCTATCAAGGACATCAACGAGGCCGGCAAGGGCATCACCATCGAGGCCACCCTGGGTGACTCTGGTGACACCGACAACAAGGCATACGACACTGAGATCCCACGTCTGCTAAACGCAG
>CAZZHB010000118.1:1968-3361 GCA_964653615.1 uncultured Aquiluna sp. | reverse complement strand
CGATGGGGCTTAGAAGCTCCGCACCATTGCTAGATGCGTGGATTAGAGACATCACTTCCGAACGATATCCGTTCCAGATCCCTGGCCATAAGGGCCGAACAGACCTTACAGGTCCCGTGGTGGATGGAGACATCCCAGTACTACCTGGTAACCACCCAAACCGAATCAGCCCCTCCTTGATCCTTGAGGCCGAGGCGCTGGCTGCCAAACTCTGGGGTGCAGACCTCTGCCGTTTCGGTGTAAATGGGTCAACTGGAACCAATCACGCTGCGGTTATGGCAGTCGCCGGCCCCGGAGATAAGGTGATTGTTTCTAGGACCCTGCACAAGTCCGTCTTGGTGGGCATGGTCTACGCAGGTGTAGTACCGGTCTGGGTTAGGCCGGAGATCAACTTGGCTACCGGGCTACCAGAGTATTTGCCTTCCACCAGGCTGCGCGAGACTCTCGCCGCTCACCCGGATGCAAAAGCAGTTTTGATTGGCGAGCCAAGCTATGTCGGTACGATGTCCAACATCCCAAGGCTCTCTGCAGTGTGCCACGAATACGGCATTCCCCTGGTGGTTGATGCTGCCTGGGCTGCACACTTTGGTTTCCACCCTGACCTTCCCAAGAACCCACTTGATGAGGGTGCTGACATTGTCGTAACCAGTGCTCACAAAACTCTTCCTAGCTACTCACAGGCCTCTTTTGTGCTAGCCAAGGGCGAATACGTGGATTTGCCAAGGCTGAACAAGACTTTCGATTCGACCCAGACCACCTCGATGTCTGGTCGAATTTTGGCCTCCATTGATGCCGCTCGAGCACTGATGCAGCGTCACGGCAGCGAGCTGCTGGCCCCGGTGATTGAAGCCACTGCAAAGGGCAGACAGGCACTCCGAAATGCCGGCATACCGGTAATCGACGGTGAATACATCGACCCACTCAAACTCGTCATTCTGCTGAGTGAAACTGGTGCCGATGGCAACTTGGTAGAGGCTGATTTGCTTGCCGCAAATATCGATCTGGAAATGGCAAACCAAGACGTCATCATTCCTATGGTTACCCTGGCAGACACCCCGCAGCGCATTGAGAGCCTGGTGAAGCGAATTATCGAGCTTGTGAACAAGTACCGCGCTGAACCAAGGCCTATCAAGATTGCTGCCGCATTCGCTATTGAGCCTGAGGTTGTCATCACTCCACGTGAGGCCTTCTTTGCGCCTTACGAAATTGTCGATGCCAAAGATGCGGTTGGCCGTGTCAGCGTTGAGTTGATCTGCCCATACCCTCCAGGCGTGCCGGTGCTATCACCCGGTGAACGCATCACGCAGGGAGCTATGAATGCCCTGATGGACGCTCGGGACAGCGGCACGCGAATCGCATTCGTTTCAGATCGCTCGCTTGCAACCTTCAAGGT
>CAZZHB010000118.1:0-1958 GCA_964653615.1 uncultured Aquiluna sp. | reverse complement strand
GGCATGAAGCCGGGTGACTGGAGCAAGGGCGCCAAGGGCACCCATTGGAGATCGGAAGAGCGTCGTGTGGGGAAAGAGTGTCTTCGCCTGTGTAGATCGCGGTGGTCGCCGTCTCATTCAGCGGCACGCGAATCGCATTCGTTTCAGATCGCTCGCTTGCAACCTTCAAGGTTTTAAAGGACTAAAAAGTGTGCAAACATTGTGGGGTTGAAAGGACCTCCGCAATGAAGCGTGCAGAAACTCAAATCGGCCAGCTTGCCAACCAGTGGGTTAAGGATCAAGCGGCCACATATCCATCGTTTGCAACCTCAATCGGCTACCCAGGTGGCGAGGCGGACATGGATGACTACTCTCCAGAAGCGCTTGCCCAAGAGCAAAAGGACATCAAGGCCCTAATCGGCAAGCTCGAGCAGCTAAATCCTGCCGACGATGTGGACCTTGTGACCAAAGAGGCGAGGCTGTTCTCGCTAAAGGGCGAAATTGAAACTTACGACTCAGGTCTGGCATTTCGCAGCCTAAACAACATCGCGTCCCCTGCACAGGGTGTTCGTGACATTTTTGACCTCTCTCCAACCGCCACCAGCCAGGATTGGGAGAACCTAGCCTCCAGGATGCGCAAGGTTGGTGAATCGCTTCGCGGTTACGCTCGCAGTCTGGAAGAGGGCGCTAAGCGGGGCGATGCTCCAGCCCCAAGGCAGATTTCTGAGGTGATTGCCCAGGTTGAGCAAATCACCACGGCCGATGGCTTCTTCCACAACTTTGCGAAGAACGCCAAGCCTGAGCAAGGTGAGCTTTCCGAATCACTCAAGAAGGAGCTCGCTGAGGCGGCCAAAGCTGCGACAGAAGGCTATGCCGAATTTGGGGATTACCTAAAGGGATTGCTTCCTCGCTCCACTTCACCTGATGCTATTGGACGTGAGCGCTACCAAATCCTCAGCCGCCGCTTTTTGGGTGCAACTATCGATTTGGATGAGACCTATGAGTGGGGCAAGGAAGAACTTGCCCGCGTTATCGCAGAGCAGACTGCGGTTGCTAATGAAATTAAACCCGGGGCGAGCGTTGCCGAAGCGGTCAAGCACTTGGAAAACGACCCAAGCACCAAGCTGCACGGTACTGAAGCGCTTCAGAAGTGGATGCAGAAGCTAAGCGATGAGGCCATCGAAAAGCTTTCCGGTACTCACTTCGAGATTGCTGACCCAATCAAAAAGTTGGAGTGCATGATCGCTCCAACTCAGCACGGTGGCATTTACTACACCGGACCTTCTGATGACTTCTCCCGTCCAGGCAGAATGTGGTGGTCGGTTCCAGTTGGCGTTGAAGAGTTCGACACCTGGCGCGAAACCACAACCGTGTACCACGAGGGCGTGCCAGGTCATCACCTGCAGGTTGCACAGGCCACCTACATCCGTGACACCCTAAATGCTTGGCGCAGACTGTCCTCTTGGACCTCAGGGCATGGTGAAGGCTGGGCACTTTACGCAGAGCGCTTGATGCAGGAGCTTGGCTTCCTTTCAAACCCAGCGGATCGCCTAGGAATGCTAGATGGTCAGCGCATGAGAGCTGCTCGCGTGGTGCTCGACATCGGTGTTCACCTAGGAAAGCAAAACCTTGAGGGAACTGGGGTTTGGGACTTTGACTACGCACTTGCCTTTATGGGCAGCAACGTAAACATGAGCCCCGAGTTCGTGCGCTTTGAGGTAACCCGATACTTTGGATGGCCAGCGCAGGCCCCGAGCTACAAAGTAGGACAGCGCATCTGGGAGCAGATTCGCGATGACTACGCAGCTCGAAAGGGAGCGAACTTCAACATCAAGGAGTTCCACAAGACTGCACTAAACCTCGGTGGTCTTGGTTTGGACACCCTCAGAAGTGCAATGGCTAGGGCATAACGGTTCATTTTCCATTACCCTTGAGCCTGTGTCTAAGGTTCTAGCTTCTCTACCAGTTGGTCAAAAGGT
>CAZZHB010000117.1:0-3497 GCA_964653615.1 uncultured Aquiluna sp. | reverse complement strand
TGAATGACATCGCAGGCCTTACCAACGAGCGCGGCAATGTGGTTGGTCTAATGCCACACCCAGAGCACGCCGTTGAGCCTGGCTTTGGCCCAGACACCGATATCGCCACAAGAAGCGGCATCGATGGTCTGAAGTTTTTCCAGTCGGTATTGAAGGCTTTGGTGAACAGCTGATGAGTAAAAGACCTACCAACGTTGACACCGTCGCAGACGCTATCGCGAATGACAAGCCTCAGCCCTGGAAAGAGCTAGGCCTGAAAGAAGACGAATACCAAGAGATCAAGACCATCCTTGGTCGCCGTCCAACCTCCTCCAGAGCTAGCGATGTATTCGGTGATGTGGTCCGAGCACTGCAGCTACAAGTCCTCCAAGATCTACCTTCGCCAGTTTGGCGAAAAGGTCACCCCAGAGATGAAAAAAGACCTGATGGTCGGCATGGGTGAAAACGCAGGTGTAGTGGATATCGGTGAGGGCCTGGCCGTCACCTTCAAGGTAGAAAGCCACAACCACCCAAGCTACATTGAGCCTTTCCAGGGAGCCGCAACCGGTGTCGGTGGCATTGTCCGCGACATCTTGACCATGGGTGCCAGACCCATTGCGGTTATGGACCAGCTACGTTTCGGTGCACCAAGTGACCCAGACACCGCACGTGTGGTTCACGGCGTCACCAGCGGCATCTCGTTCTACGGTAACTGCCTTGGACTTCCAAACATCGGTGGCGAGACTGTCTTTGACAAGGTCTACCAGGGCAACCCGCTAGTCAATGCCCTTGGCGTTGGAGTAATGAAGCACGAGGACCTAAAGCTTGCCAAGGCATCAAACCCAGGCGACCTAGTTGTGCTATTTGGTGCCAGAACCGGTGGCGATGGCATCGGTGGCGTAAGCGTTCTAGCCTCAGAGACCTTTGACTCAACCGGACCAACCAAGCGCCCTGCGGTGCAGGTTGGTGACCCATTTGCCGAGAAGGTGCTAATCGAGTGCTGCCTCGAGCTCTTCTATGCCGGAGTAGTTGCCGGCATTCAGGACCTAGGTGGAGCAGGTATTTCCTGTGCCACCTCAGAGCTTGCCTCCAACGGTGGCAAGGGCATGAGAGTTCAGCTGCAGAACGTATTGCTTCGTGATGACTCGCTAACCCCAGAAGAGATTCTGATGAGTGAGTCTCAAGAGCGCATGATGGCGATCGTGCCACAGAGTGACCTAAAGGCCTTCGAGCAGATCGTGCAGAAGTGGGAAGTTGAGTACTCAGTTCTCGGTGAGGTAATCGACGAGGACCGTCTCTACATCAACTGGGGAGACCAAGAGATCGTCAATGTCCCACCAAGAACCGTGGCTCACGACGGACCGGTCTACCACCGCCCCGTTGAATACCCGAAGTACCAAGATTCCCTAAACTCCAACGGCTCAAGCTCACTCCCCAGAGCAACTGCCCCGGCAGAACTTGCCAAGCAGATCATGGCGATTGTCACCAGCCCAAACCAGGCAGACAAGTCTTGGATCACCGCGCAGTATGACCGCTACGTGATGGGCAACACCGCACTTTCAATGCCAGATGATGCCGGCATGATTCGCGTTAGCGAAGAATCCGGTCTAGGCATCACCTTGGCAACCGATGCCAACGGCAAGTACTGCCAGCTTGACCCATACGAGGGCGCAAAGCTCGCGCTTGCCGAAGCATATAGAAATGTCGCAGTTACCGGAGCCAAGCCAAAGGCAGTAACCAACTGCCTAAACTTCGGAAGCCCTGAAAACCCAGAGGTGATGTGGCAGTTCAAGCAGGCGACCGCAGGTTTGGCAGATGCCTGCATGGAGCTAGGCATTCCAGTCACCGGTGGAAACGTATCTTTCTACAACCAGACCGGTGAAGTCGCCATTTACCCGACCCCAGTGGTTGGAGTTCTAGGCGTGATCGACAACGTTGCAAGACGAATCCCTTCTGGCTGGCAAGACGATGGCAACAACATCTATCTACTCGGCACCACGAAAGATGAACTAGATGGTTCGGCCTGGGCCGAGACCATCCACGCTCACCTAGGTGGCAAGCCGCCGGTAGCAGACCTACCTGCTGAGAAGAAGCTTGCCGACCTGATGCATGGCGCAGCTATCCAGGGCATGATCGAAGCAGCTCACGATGTCTCCGAGGGTGGTATCGCGGTAGCGGTTGTCGAAGCAGCTTTGAGATTCAACGTGGGTGCCAGAATCTGGCTCGATGAAGTTCTAGATCGCGATGGCGTTGACCTAACCGCAGCACTGTTCTCCGAGTCTCAAGCTCGCGTGATCGTAAGCGTCGGACGCGAAGACGATGTGAAGTTCCAGGCACTTTGCGAAGCACGGGGAGTGCCAGTCTTACGAATCGGTGTCACCGACAAGGCATCAGGCTCGATTGAATTCAAGGACCTTGCGACATTCGAGCTCAATGAGGTTCGCGAAGGTTGGGCTACCACTCTGCCTGAACTGTTTGGTTAATCTTTCGAGGATTGTTCAGATTGGTGCGTAATCATGCCTCACAAAACTGATACGACCCTGACGGGCGCTGCTGGGGAACATCTGGTGCTGTCCCGTCTTCTGCAGCGCGGGGTAGTTGCTTCACTTGCTCCCGAGGGAGTCAGGTTGGAGGATATTCTTGTCAACCCATTAGAAGGCGGGAGTCCCTCGCTAATTCAATCCAAGGTGCGTCAGTTCGGGGCTGATGGGGGTTGGCACATGGGCGAAAAGCATGAACTTCCAACTGATCGAAGACTCTTCTACTGTTTTGTTGATTTCGAACCAGTTCACCCAACAGTTCATGTAATTCCTGCAAATGTTGTCGCAGATGCGTTGCGAAGAGATCACGAGATTTGGCTGAAGACTCCCGGCCGAGGTGGCAAAGCGCATCGAGACCACAGCATGAGGAGGTTGCGGCCCGAGATGTACTCAATGCCAGAAAATTGGATGGATGAGTACCTAGAAAACTGGGAGTTAGTTACAAAATAAGAGTTGATAACCTCCTGCGTGAGAATTCTTGAGTAGTCACAAAACGCACACTTGGGTAGCATTGCGTCTATCTAACTAAGGCTCACATGAACATCAAATACCTCGCAGCAATCTCTTCCCTCGCGCTACTAACCGGTTGTGCTACTGGACCATCAATGACCGATGCAGAAAGCTGTGAGCTGATTGATGGAGCCATTAGCTCCATGATGTTCACCTTTGATGACCCAGATGCCACGCCAGAATCTGCAACCGAGGTATTCACCCAAGCAGCGGCAGACCTAACCGCAGCTTCTGAAGGATCTGAGGGCGAGAAAGCTCAGTGGGCTGCAAGCATGAGTGCTCTAGCCAGCTACCTAAACCAGAACATTGCAGACAGCGATGGGGATGCCATGTTGCAGACCCTAGATGCGCTGTTTATTGGGTTTGGCGAGCAGACCACCTACTGCAAAGAGTGACTATCGCTTCAAAAAGCGAGCCAAGTATCCGGCAATAACCAACGCCATTGCCGGATACATCATGGCCCAGGGC
>CAZZHB010000116.1:0-3517 GCA_964653615.1 uncultured Aquiluna sp. | reverse complement strand
AAACCCTCGACGGCTTTTCCTAGGCATACGCTGCAACTTTTCGGTGTCCCATTCATTCGCCAGATCTTCAAAATTCCATTCACCAGCTTCATAGGTCTCCACGACGGCTCTAGTTCCAGAGGAATGGCAGGACGGACTGGTAAGAAAGTAGCTTTCGAGTTTTGATGGTTCGAAATCAGGAATCTGCCACGTTTTCCCTGAATTGGATGCCGTGCAAAGCACTACTTCGCCTTGCCAGTTTCCGATCTGGCCCTCGGTCCGACATGGTCGCTTAGGTACCGGGTTGTCGAGGGTCGTGTTCTTGACCCACTGAAGTTTTCCGGCAACTTTCACGCAGGATAAAACATTGTCTCCGCTGCCAGAAACGCTCCCGGCTCTTGAGCACTTGCTCCATTCTTTGACTGTGGTTGTGGATGGAGATGCTGGCTGATTATTCACAACGGCGTTCGAGCCTTGCTTCACCCATTGCAGCTTGCCGCTGACTTTCTTGCAGACAAACTTTGTTCCTGATTCAACCTTTACGGCGTTTGCCTTGGTACAGGTGGATGCTGCTTCAGCTGGCTGGTTTGGAGCCACAAGGGTCGAGAGTAGAAGTAGGGCGGCGGTCAGTCGCGCCAGTGTCGATAGGGGCTTCCCCATTGTGATCTTCAAACTACTCACCCCGAAATGTTCACTGTTAAAAGGATGGTTTCGTAGCCCGGTATCTCAATAGCCAACGTGACTCCCCCAGTCGACCCGCCAATTAATGAAAGATTATCCCAATAGAGCCGTCCAGCGAGAGCACGAATCTGAGTTGAGCCCCTCAATTGTCCCCAACTGGAAACAATTCTGATGTTGGCCAAGGTGCTTTCCCCAACAAAGGTGCCGTTTAGTTCGATTACTGGCATGAGCATTGAAGAGCGGCTCAAGTTAATTGTGGTACCTCCCACAACAGAAGTTTTCGCCAGCTCGTAGGCCAGAATTACAACACCACTGCCACCGGCACCGCCCGAGGTGCGCTGTGCAATTCCAAGACTGCCTGGGATATCACACGCCGATCCGCCTCCACCGCCTGAACCCGTGTTGGCTAGTCCTGGTTTGCCGGGAGTTGATCCAGCGAGAGTTCCGTTGGTGTTAATCAAAGAAGCGCCGGCGCCGCCGCCCTTGCCCGCCACGGAGCCAAGATAGTTGAGTGCCATTTTTGGTGTGTAAGCCCAGCCGCCACCGCCGCCACCAGCAAGCTGATAGTTCAATCCAGGTGCGACTCCGATAACGGGTCCGTCCTGCCCCGCGATTGGCTCTTTCCAAGCGATGGGATTGCAGCTATGAGTTGCCGATAGCGAGTCGTAGCCGCCGGCGCCGCCCACAAATCTAGCTAGTCCAAGACCAATGCTGGTTTGTTGATTCGGGGTTCGAGTCCCCCAGCCAAGACCCCCAGCCCCACCAGCGGCAACTACCGTCAAGTCAAATCCAGACACCGTGGTAGGGGAGCCGTCTCGACCAGGTGAACTGCCGCTTGGGCTCCACTTGCCGCCCTCACCGCCCTGACCAATTGTGACGTTCAAGGGCTTTCCGGCGACAGCCAGAATCGATGGCATGTGCCTGATTTCGGCACCGGAGCCCCCGGCTCCACCATCTGGGCCGCCACCACCGCCACCGCCAACGGCGGTCAGGGTGAAGCGACTTTGATTGGCTCCGGCATTAGGTGGTAACTGCACTTCTGTGGATGATCGAATTTCAGCAATGCACCAATTTGAATTTGTGATGCTCGAATAAACAACCTTCAATGCCACAGCGTTTGGATTCGCAGCGACCAATGAACACCCACCGGCAAAGTTTCCCGAGTTCGCCAAAAGCAAGGCGGAAGCAGGGTCAATTTGTCCGGTTGTGGCCCATTGCTTGCCACTTGGGTAGGACTCGCACCTCACCAACATGCCACCAACGCCTGCAGTTTGACCAGCCCAACGGCATGGCATCCCGACTTCTTTGCTGTCGAGGGTTTCGTAAGAAACCCAGACCATCTTGGAGTCATGCTTGACGCAGACCAACATGCCATTCTTACCTAGAACGCTGTGGCCCGCGGTCTTGCAGGCAGGCCATTCAATCGCGGTGGGCGCTGCGGTGGAGGGTTTAGTGGATGGCCTGGGGGAAGGCTTGGGAGATGCGACAGCGCTTGAGCCCTGCTTTACCCAGGTCAACTTTCCGCTCACCTTTTTACATACAAACTTTGAACCAGAAACCACCTTGACAGCATTGACTTTGGCGCAAGAGCCGCTGGCATTCGATGGAGCGATTCCTACTGCACCCAAAACCAACCCAAGTGCCAAAAAGGCAGATCCGAAAACCTTAAGGGAACCAGAAAAGGTTCTCCGCAAGCTTGGGTTTTGACCACTACTTCCCACTGACAACTCCTCCAAAAGGACTAAGTCGCATGTTTTCAACCCCTAGCGGCAACTCGAATCAAGTCCGAGGCTTGTTCAAAGACATCGTCGCTTGCTGAAGAGAGCGTTCCAATTAGAACACCTAGCTCGGATGCAGCGTCCTCCGAAACAACTGCATGGGTGAAGACAACGTTTGGTCCAATTTGGGCAATAGAAAACTCTTGCATGCTGACAACCACGGTTGTGGTCCCCAAAATGCTGAGCCCAAAAGCAGAGGTGTAAGTCAGGCGCATAGAGTTTTCAAAGCCTGGGATGGTGGACTTATCTTCGGTGTCTTGGAAGTAAGAGATTAATTCAACATCGATCTGCTCCATGCTGCTGCAATCGTTCGCGGCAGAGATCAAATCGCTTACATACCTCTCTGCTGCAGAATCGTCCACAAAGCTCAACACTCCGTAGTCAAAGTTTGAGTACGCGTAATCGCCGACGCTGTTGTTCTCGATTTGCCAGCGCTTGCCTCCCCAGGCATCGAAACCCTGGAGCATGCTAGGCAAAATACGTTCACCGTCGTCTCCTCGACCGACGAAACGAGCCAGTCGCTCCAGGTCAGAAATTGCCTGACACTCGATGGTTTCATAGGAAAACTTTGCTTCATATGTCGAGGTTGACAAGTCCGCAGGATCATCGGGATTATTTGGGCTGAAATCAGAGATCGCGCTCGGAGGTTCTACCGAGTCGGCCCAGGATTGGGCCTGAGATTGAGTTAGTGGGCCGGCCGGCTGGCCCATGGTAACTGCGACAACTGTGGCAACAACCGCCACTGCAGCAACAGGGGCGATGATCCAGAGCGGCTTTACTTTTTTCTTAGGAGCAATAGGTGGTGGCAGGTAGGGGTTCGACATTGGGTCGAAGGCTGGGTATGCCCCCGGCACCGAAGTGGGCATCGTGGCTGGCGGCGGCGGGGCCTGAATTGGTTGGGGATTTGCACTTAGGGAAGACGCGACACTGGCTCCGCAATTAGTGCAAAAACTGAGCGTTTGGTCTGAAGCACCACAATTTGAACAGAACATTGGTTTCCCCCTAAACCTTGCCAACGAGTTTACCGTCAACCCGACGATTTGGATCCCGCCAAGAATGTAGAATTACCCTATCCGCAG
>CAZZHB010000115.1:0-3549 GCA_964653615.1 uncultured Aquiluna sp. | reverse complement strand
ATGGGTGAGCTACAGGAGCTTGGCATTGACGCCATTTGGTTCTCGCCGTTTTTCAAGTCTCCTCAGAAAGATGCCGGTTACGACGTTTCTGACTACAAGGACATTGACCCGCTGTTTGGCACCCTCGCCGATTTTGATGCCATGCTGGCCAAGGCTTCCTCGATGGGCATTCGTGTGATCGTTGACCTTGTCCCAAACCACTCCTCAGATCAGCACCCGCTGTTCCAGGCCGCACTAAAGGCTGGCAAGGACTCGCCAGAGCGCGAGATGTACATGTTCCGCGAGGGCAAGGGCAAGAACGGAGAGCTGCCTCCGAACAACTGGGAGTCGGTCTTTGGTGGTCCTGCGTGGACCCAGGTCGCTGACGGCAGCTGGTACTTGCACATCTTCGATTCCTCACAGCCGGATTTCAACTGGGACAACCCGAAGGTCATCGAAGAGTTTGAGTCGGTGCTGCGTTTCTGGCTTGACAGAGGTGTTGCCGGCTTCCGCATCGACGTAGCCCACGGCATGGTCAAAGAGCCAGGGCTGCCGGATGTGGTTGAAAACAACTCCACCATGACCGGTGTCAGCGAAGAACTGAAGGATTACCAGCACCCGTTCTGGGGCCAGCCAGGCGTACACGAAATCAACAAGCGTTTCCGCAAGGTCCTAGACGAATACCAAGATCGCGCAATGTGTGGCGAGGCTTGGCTTTCCACCATCCCAAAGATGGCGCAGTGGGTAAGACCTGGTGAGTACCACCAGACCTTCAACTTTGGTTACCTGGCCTGCCCGTGGGATAAGGCTGAGCTTCGCAAGGTCGTTGATGAGTCCATTAAGGAATTCGGTGGAGTTGGTGCGCCAAGCACTTGGGTACTTTCAAACCACGACACCATACGCCACGTCACCCGCATGGCATATGAAGAAGTTCCAAAGCAGGGCGATGGCATTGGCCCTGACTACCCTCAGCCAGATGAGGCTCGTGGTCAGCGAATCGGAAGAGCCGCCAGCGCATTTATGTTGGGCCTACCCGGTGGCGCATACATTTACCAGGGCGAGGAGCTCGGTCTCCCCTAGCACACCACCCTGGAGGGTAAGTACCGTCAAGACCCAACCTACTTCCGCACCAAGGGAGAGCGTGTTGGTCGCGATGGTTGCCGTGTTCCGCTGCCCTGGGAGGCCGATGCTCCAGCCCTTGGCTTCAATGCAACTGGAAAGTCTTGGTTGCCACAGCCTTCGAACTACAAGATCTACGCCCGTGCATCGCAGCGCGGTGTAGCCGGCTCCACTCTTGAGCTTTACAAGCGCCTGATCAAAGTCCGCAAGGATCACCAGATGGGCCACGGCACCCTTACTTGGGCGGATGATTATGCAGGTGAAAACTCTCTGGCCTACATCAACAACGGTGTCTTGGTGCTAGCAAACTTCACCGGCAGTGCCATCTCACTTCCAAAGGGTGAGCTGCTTGCCACCACCCAGCATGACCTGACCATCGAGGAGGTACTAGAGCACGACCAGGTTGCCTGGATTAAGCTCTAGTCATGCCGCTTCACGAAGCCAGACCAGGATCGGAATGGTGGCGCTCCGGCGTCATCTATCAGATTTACCCGCGATCATTTGCCGACGGTAACGGCGATGGAATGGGCGACCTAATCGGCATAACCCAAAGACTCTCTGCCTTAGCGTCACTTGGGATCGATGCGGTTTGGCTCAGCCCGTTTTATAACTCTCCGCAAAAAGATGCCGGCTATGACGTCTCAAACTATGTGGACGTTGACCCGCTTTTTGGAACACTTGACGACTTCGACAAACTGGTCGCAGAGGCCCACCGACTGGGCATCAGGGTAATGATTGATCTGGTTCCCAATCACACTTCGTCAGAACACGAATGGTTCCAAAAAGCCCTAAAGGCAGGACCTGGTTCTAAAGAGCGCAGCTACTACCACTTCAAAGATGGCAAGGGTGAAAATGGTGAGCTGCCACCAAACAATTGGCAATCCATGTTTGGCGGGCCAGCTTGGACTAGAACCGAGGACGGCCAGTGGTATGTCCACCTGTTTGACTCTTCGCAGCCGGATTTGAATTGGGAAAACCCAGTTGTTCGCAAAGAGTTTGAAAACATTCTCAGGTTCTGGCTAGATCGCGGAGTAGATGGCTTCCGCGTCGATCAGCCTCACGCTATGGCCAAAGCCGAAGGGCTGCCAGATCACCCCTATGTCGAAGAGGCAGGGGCAGGGTTTATTGAGGGTCGCGAGAATCCTCCGATGTGGTTCCAGGATTCGGTTCACGAAATCTTCAGGGACTGGCGCAAGATTTTAGAGAGCTACCCCGGCGATCGAGCAATGTGTGGCGAGGCTTACGTTTTGCCACTGAGTTTCATGGCGCTATGGGTGAGGCCGGACGAATTCCACCAGACCTTCAATTTCCGCTTCCTTGACGCTGGCTGGGATAGGGGAGCTCTGATCTCAGCAATCAATGAATCATTCCAAGCATTTGATGCGGTTGGTGCCCCCAGCACCTGGGTGCTGAATAACCACGATGTGCTAAGGCACGTTTCTCGCTTCGGTGGCGACTACGGCAGAACCACCGCCTCAGACGGAGTAGGGCCAAACAACCCCCAGCCCGACAATGTCTTAGGGCTAAGAAAAGCCAGAGCCGCAACGCTGTTTATGCTCGGACTTCCTGGAGCAAGCTACCTCTACCAAGGTGAAGAGCTTGGGCTTCCAGATCACACCACCATCGCGGATGAACACCGCCAAGACCCAACCTTCTTTAGAACAAATGGCCAAAGAGTTGGCCGCGATGGTTGCCGCGTGCCACTGCCGTGGGAAAAGGGCAATGCTTCCAATGGCTTCAACAAAACCGGCCTGGCTTGGCTGCCGCAACCAGATAGCTATGCAGATCTGTCCAGAGACCAGCAAGAGGGTAATCCAGACTCAACTCTCGAGCTTTACCGAAGCGCTCTGAAGCTTAGGAGTGAACTAAAACTCGGTGAGGGTTCATTTGACTGGGTATCAACCGAAGCTGACCTGAGCTACCAAAACGGAAAGCTCAAGGTGGTTCACAACTTCTCGAACCAGCCGATTGGACTCAATGGCGAGGTGCTGATTAGTTCGATGCCGTTGGATGAGGGAAGACTCTCACCCAACGACACCGCTTGGATTTTGGTTTAGCCAAACTTCGGAGCAGTTAGCTTCTTTCTTGGCCACCAGAACTTGTCGCCTGTCATAAAGGCGAGCGCCGGCACGATCACAGTTCGGACCAGCAGGGTGTCTAGTAGCACACCGATGCAGACGATGATTCCAATCTGGTAGAGCGCAATCAGCGGCAATACACCCAGCACCGCGAACACAGCAGCCAGCAAGATACCTGCCGATGTGATCACACCACCGGTTGCGCTCAATGCTCGAACCATGCCCTCACGGGTGCCGTGCTTGACAGCCTCTTCCTGAGCTCTAGAGACCAGGAAGATGTTGTAGTCAACACCCAAGGCGACCAGGAACAAGAACGCGTAGAGGAAGACGCTTAGGTCTAGCGCAGGCAGACCCAGTAGCTCCACGAAGATCA
>CAZZHB010000114.1:3337-3604 GCA_964653615.1 uncultured Aquiluna sp. | reverse complement strand
CTCATTCGTACCTACTTGGACGAAGATAGATTTAGGGAGTTTTCTAAGGCCGTGCGAAGGGCCCTACCCGCTTCCGCTGTATCGGAACGCTCACTTCTAATGGCGGCAACCAGGCCAAACACCGCATTGGCTGGGATGGGCGGGAACACCTCTTTCATAATGGGACTCTCAACCGCATTGGCTGTTCTTGCTCGCTTGGGGGCACGGCACGAGACTGTAGCTGTTGAATATGTGTCGCTCAAAGACTTGCACAAGCGGCTTTTTGAC
>CAZZHB010000114.1:2737-3327 GCA_964653615.1 uncultured Aquiluna sp. | reverse complement strand
AGTGCCTGCCCTTGTCGAAGACGACTTGGTAGTAGCAGAGCTGCTAGCCTCTTACAACGTTGAATCCAATGGGGGAATCTAATGGAAACCATCAATCCAATCGAAGTTTCTAGAGAACTTAGAACGACCTATGGTCGTTATCTTGAGACCCTAGTTGAACCCCGAGACGAAGCCGTTAAGGCAGCCCTCAAATCTGCTATTAGAGATGCAGAGACCGGCCCCAATTCTCTCGTCAAGGGGCCTTATCTTGAGGCGCAGCCTCCTTATGTAAAAGGTTCGACAATCAGAAACCTTGTCGCTAAAGGCTTGTTGTCGAAGAGTTTTCTTAGCTTCCCCCCCACTGATTTACCTATTGACCGCCCGCTCTACGCTCACCAGGAGCAGGCCATCGAGCGAGTGAGTTCAGGCAACAGTATTTTGGTTGCCACCGGAACGGGATCGGGTAAGACCGAGAGCTTCTTGCTCCCGATCATTAACGAGTTGTTTGCGGAGAAAGAAGCTGGAAAGCTAGGGGCCGGCGTCAGGGCGTTGCTTCTGTATCCCATGAACGCCTTGGCAAACGACCAAGTCAAACGCCTTAGAAGATTGCT
>CAZZHB010000114.1:0-2727 GCA_964653615.1 uncultured Aquiluna sp. | reverse complement strand
AAATTCCCACGAAGCGGCCCTTGAGAAATTTCGGGCCCGTGAGGGGAAAGACCCGCTTCCTAATGAGCTGATCTCTCGAGAGCAGATTCGTGAAACCCCACCTAACATTCTGCTGACTAACTATGCGATGCTCGAGTACTTACTTTTGCGACCGGCAGACACCACGTTGTTCGAAGGCCCATCGTCAGACACCTGGAAATTCATAGTCGCAGATGAGGCGCACACTTACGACGGCGCTCACGGTATTGAGGTTGCTTACCTCTTGCGCAAGCTCAGGAATCGCGTCGATAAAGACTCAAAGATCATCACGATTGGCACGACCGCAACTATCGGCAAGGACAAAGACGGAATCCGCGAGTTCGCAGAGTCCTTCTTTGGAAACAAGTTCAACATCGCAGCAAGCTCTAGCCCAGACCTAATTGAGCCAAAGCGGATGCCACTCCCTGAAGGCGTTTATGGCCCGCTTTCGGAAGAGCAGTGGATTACTTCTGATCGTGAGGACTCCCTTGGCTCTCTAGCCCCTAGCGGAGTCTCTTCATTCGAGTTCATCTCCAAGGAGAGCAGTTTCGTTCGACTAAGGAACTTCCTGGCCGGCGGTCCGAACAATATTGAGAGGGCAGCGCAGGAGCTGTTTCCTGATTCACAATCTGGCCCAGAAGCCGTGCTGAGCATGGTGAATCTAGGTGCGCGTATCAAAGACGAAGACGGAGAGCCTGCCCTGTCAGCCCGCTTCCATGTCATCGCGAGAGCATCCGAAGGCGTATTTAGCTGCTTGAGGCCGGAGCCACATCTAAGTCTTGTTAGGCACGAATCTTGCCCTGATTGTGAAGCGCCAACCTTCGAGTTAGCAGGTTGCAAAAAGTGCGGTGCTGAGTATTACGCCGGGTCGAAACTTGAAGTTGGCGGGAAGGTTTTCTTCTCGCCATCGAGAAGCAATAAGGCGATCTCTGTCGCTTTTCATTCCATCGCCGAGACCGAGCAAAATGAAGACGAGCTTGTCTATGATGAGGAGTTCGCAGACGAGGCTGCCACTGCATCAGAGTCACTGTGTATTTCCTGCGGCCTCTTTATTCAGGGGATCGCCTCATCCTGTCCATCTTGCGAATCTCAGGACATCCGCAAGGTGTTAGTTCTAGGGGATCGACCAGAGCGTCTTACCAAGTGTTCGCATTGCGGGTCGCGAGGTAGATCAATCCTCAGACGCCTGGAGAGTGGCGGAGACGCGGCGGCAGCGGTGCTCGCGACCGAGCTTTACGGTCACCTTCCTGCAGATCCAACCGTCTCTGATGAGTTTCCGGGCGGTGGACGAAAACTAATGGTGTTCTCTGACTCGAGACAGCAAGCGGCCTACTTCGCTCCTTATGTTGACGAAACTTACGGTGGCATCCTCTGGCGCAAGATTATTTACCAGGCTTTGCTCAAGTTTAGGAAGACCGCCCCTAATCCGGATGATGTCCGAATGGTAGACCTAGAGCAGGCAATGGTCGAACTCGCTGCCGAGGCGAGCCTCTTCCCTAGCGACATGTTTGGAAACGAGCGCTACAAGTACGTCCGTGAGCAACTCCAACTAGAGATTGTGAGCACGGATCGTTCCATCAACCTTGAAGGCACCAACTTAATCTCATGGGAGATTGCTCTTCCGGATAATGACGCACTGTACGCGGGTTTTGCCGACTACGGACTGGATCCTTTGGCCGCTAGGGCATTTGTTCGCTCACTTCTCACTCAACTCCGAGAGTCAGGTGCGGTCACAGCCTCGGATGGCGTTGACCAAGCGTCTGACGCTTTTGCTCCTCGCCGAGGGCCGCTCTATATCAGACAAGGCGGCGCTGTCCAGGTGGCCAAGACTTATAGCTGGCTTCCAGCTGCAAATAAGAATGGACGTACTGACTTCGCTAACCGAGTTCTTTCGCGCACCAAGCCTGATGGCGATGCTCACGAACTTCTAAAGAATGTCTGGAGAATGCTGACAGAAAGCGAAGCATTCAAGAACATTTTCGTGCCAACGAACAGCAATCAACATGGAATTCGCTTCCAGTTGAACCACAAAATGCTTGTGGTTAAGCCAGTTTCGCCCGGTGATGAATACTTCGAGTGTGCCGTCTGCAAGAGGGTAACTGCTGACAATGTGGCTGACGTGTGCCCTAGATTCCAATGTGACGGAGTGCTCAAGCCAGTTCAAGCCGGGAACATCACTCGAGCCGCGCACTACCGAAAGCTCTACTCACAGGGCGAAATATTGGGCCTGGTTGCACGAGAGCACACCGCACAACTCTCCGATGATGAAGCCGCCAATGTGCAAGCCGACTTCATTGAGGGCAAGGTAAACCTCCTGAGCTCTTCGACGACATTCGAACTTGGTGTCGACGTTGGAGAACTGCAGTCGGTTTTCTTGAGAAACGTTCCACCTGCAACTGCAAACTACCTTCAGCGAGCCGGTCGAGCCGGTCGTCGCAGCGACAGTGCAGCACTAATCCTGACCTATGCTCAAAAACGACCTCATGATTTGGCAAAGTTTGCCGATCCGGTGTCTCTAATTGCGGGCCAAATGAGAGCCCCCTATGTCGATCTTGAGAACGCAAGAATTTTGATTAGGCACAGGTACTCGAGTTTCGTCGCAGCTTTTTGGAGAGATAATCCGGCGGCGTTCAGTACCGCCGAAGGCCTAGCGATTGATGAGATTGATGGCGAAACCAACCTCCACAGGATTAGGGCCTGGGTAAAGGC
>CAZZHB010000113.1:0-3611 GCA_964653615.1 uncultured Aquiluna sp. | reverse complement strand
CCAGTAATCTTCATTTGGGCAAGGAAAGTCAAGGCCACTCAAAAAGTTCGCCTTTTCCAAAAGCCACTCCACCTCTAAGTAATTTGGCAGGGAACAGATTGCTGAAATCGATCTCTAGCGAGTTCCTGGTGCGCTCCCCCGTTAGGGCCCCTAACCTAGAATTGCGTCATGATTACTTCTGTTTTTGTGAACCTGCCGGTTGAAAATTTAGAGAAATCAGTGGCCTTTTTCACTGAACTCGGATTCAAGTTCAACGTCCAATTCACCGACCAAGAGTCAACCTGCATGATCGTGAACGACACCATCTACGTCATGCTGCTAGAGCATAAAAAGTTTCAGAGCTTCATCTCCAAGCCCATCGCCCCAAAAAGTAGCACCGAGGCAATACTGGGATTCAGCCTTGAGTCGGCAAATGAGGTTCGCGCAATGACTGAAAAAGCCTTGTCACTTGGTGCACGAAAAATGAACGAGCCCGAGGATCACGGATTCATGTTCAGTTGGGGTTTTGAGGACCTCGACGGACACCTTTGGGATCTGTTCTGGATGAACCCAGATCACATTCAGTAGCCCAAGAAAATTCGGCCAACGCTTCCGCGCAACCCTGCCAAATCTGCAAACTGAACTTGAGCTAGGAGTTTCGGCCAACCTCAACCCAATGGGCGATCTTTGCACCCACCTAGTCAAAATTCATGGCAACCGCTGATTGCCGAACTGAAACTAGGCGGGGTCTACATGAAAATGTCCCACCCAGCTTCCGCAAAGTCATGAAAATTGCCAAGCAATTTGGCGGAGAAACCTAATTCAAAAGTCGACTGCGAAGCCAGTGTCGCGAAGCATGGATAGGGTACATTCCCATATTCTCTGCCACCTGAAGACCGCCCTAGAGGCGGTCTTTTTGTATCTGGAGACCGAGCCGGTCGATTTGGATCCAGTACTCGACTATTTGGTTCTCTTCAATTCGATAGACGCAGCTTGTTACCTGAGTGATGCCGTTACCCACTTGCGTCCACCTTGCATAAACCTTGTTACCTTCTGCGATTAATTCGTCGATTCGAAAATCAAAGACACCGTATTCCTGAACCATTTCTTCGACGTGTGCTGCATACTCTTGGGGCGTTCGAGTGATGGTCATCACTTCCTCACTCACCACTTGATTGGCAATAACTTGCGCTGCCATGTAATCACCGGCTGCTGAGGGATTCTTGCCGGACCTGACTTCTAAAAGAAAACTTTGAATCAATGCCTTGGGATTCAACTTCATCTCATGAAGTTTACAAATCCAAAGGCCTCAGTTAAGGAATAGCTGACCTTCTCTGTCAACAAGTTGATACTGAGTCAGCGCTCGTCTTGCGGGACCCTCAGTCACTCGCCCATCAGTGGTTGAGAAGACTGAGTTGTGACAGGTGCAAACCATTTGAGTTGATGAAATCTCAGTTACTTCGCAACCTGCGTGGGTGCAGGTGGCAGAGAAGGCTCGGAAGACTCCAGCGGTTGGCTGGATTACCAGCAGAGGTCCAGCACTTGAAGCTACCTGAACCCCTGAACCAACTGGGACTCGGTTAGCTGCAATCAGCGGTTGACCGCTTGCACTGGGCGAGGGAGTCGCCGCAGCAGGGATGGTCACCAACAGGAATCCGTGAGGGACTCTCAGTCTTAGGGCCTCGAGGGATTCACCCGAGGACCCGGTTGCCTTGCCCGTCAGCAAACTAAAGGCTGTCTTGTCTTTTTGGCAGGTGATTCTAGAACCCTTGATGTTAGTAAGTGAAAGGGCAGTGGCATCAACCGGGCAAACCGAGCGATAGGCCAAGAATCTTGTGGCAGTCGATCGATAAACCAAAATGCGATTTGCCCCCGAGGTGAATAGCTTCGCGGTTCCCACGCGAATTGCTTTGCTAGAACCGAGATTCAATTCCGAAGCGTGAGCGGGGGGTCCCACAATCACTGCTGCAGACAGTGCCAAAGCCCCAGCCCCCAGGGTCCTGCGTTCTAGTTCCATGTGTAGTGAAACAGCTCGCAAATTCAAACATTCCAACTTTTTTGCCTTGTATAACTGCGCCGTTGGTCCTGATTCGAAGCGGCAAGGCCTAAGAACACGGGAATGAATACCCAAATCAGCAACTTGTATCTGGCACGAGAGCACGAAGATCAGGGAGCCCGCTTGAAAGACAATTCGCTTGAGCAAGAGTTGCGCGAAATCACCACGGGGATCTCCAAGCTCGTGGCTCGAGGTTTTGCTAACGGCAAGCTCTCGATAGCAAAGTCCGATCAAGATTTTGATTTGTCGCTGGCAGTAATGGCGTCGCTTGAAAAAGGCCCCAAAAACGGTTTTGGCATTACTAGGGAAATAAGCCTATTAAGTGGTGGCACCCAAAGCCCCAAGCAAGCCGAGGTTGAGGCTGAGATTCAAACATTGCTTACTGCTCGATTCGCAAAAGTGAGCATCAAAGACGATGTCCGACTTTACGAACTGACCAAATCCGGCAAGGTTGCGTTGGACTCGAAAGAGCAATCTCTCAAAGCTCAATCGCAGGAAACTGGGGCATCGAAAAAGGTTGACCCTAAGCAGTGGATCAACTGGGCTAGCCCGGAGCTACTTGAGGCCGGCAAGTCCTTGGCGCACACGATTGCGGGTGGTGTAGCAATCCAGTCTGAGGAAATTCAGGCAGAAGTCACCAAGGTGCTCAAGCAGGCAAACTCTCGGATCCAAGAGCACTTGGCAAAGAAGAACTAGCTTGAGCTCCCCCGATTTCGCAAGGCCTAATGATCCTGCGCTGAGAAGGCGCTATCGCAGAATTGTGGGCTTTGCCGCTCTCGCATTAGCCCAGTCGTGGATTTTTGAAATAGCACTGCCCACCATCGGTTTGGGGAAAATCGCTCGAGTTACCCGGATACGTAGATTCCAAAAGCTTGCCCGCCGTTTCCACTTTCTGGCTGCTGACTTGGGTGGCTTGATGATCAAGGCAGCACAGTTTCTATCCTCCCGATTGGACGTGTTGCCAAAAGAGATAACCCAGGAGCTTGAGGGTCTACAGGATGAAGTCGCTCCAGAACCAGAACAAGCGATCTTGCGGCAAATTGCAGCCGAGTTAGGCATGGATGTTCAAGATGCTTTTGAATCATTTGACCCCATCCCAATCGCTGCCGCTTCGCTGGGACAGGCGCACAGAGCCAAACTTCGACCAAGGTTTCAAGAGGAAGTCGGGTTTACCGACGTTGTCGTGAAGGTGCTGAGACCGGGGATTGAACAGATCGTTGAGGTGGATCTTGCGGCACTTAGAAAAGTTGGGCAATGGCTCTCGCGGGTAAAGCTGGTTTCTCGAAGAACTGATGCGCCCAGGTTGGTTGAGGAATTTGCCGCCACAAGCTTCGAGGAAATCGATTACAGATTTGAGGCCGGGTATCTTGAACGCTTCAAGGCCAACTTTGCCAATGACTCTCGAGTCAGCGCACCATCGGTTGTCTGGGAGCGCTCTACCCAACGAGTTCTAACGCTCAGCGATGTGAGTGCCATAAAGATCACGGATGTCGCTGGGCTCGACAGCGCTGGGATTGACCCCAACGCCGTAGCCGCAGAATTGGCGCGAGTAACATTTGAGCAATTCTTCGTGCAC
>CAZZHB010000112.1:0-3685 GCA_964653615.1 uncultured Aquiluna sp. | reverse complement strand
CTTAGAACTTGCACTGCAATAGGCTACCTTTTTATAGACGGGTTCGCCGAAGCACCCCACCGTTTCAGTGAGGTTCTATGTTCAAGAAAATTTTGGTTGCTAACCGCGGCGAGATCGCAGTCCGTGCATTTCGTGCTGCTTACGAGACAGGCGCATCGACAGTCGCCGTTTATCCCTTCGAGGATCGCAACTCCGTCCACCGCCTGAAGGCCGACGAGGCCTACGAAATCAGTGCTGATGGTTCTCCGGTAAAGGCCTATCTCTCGGTTTCCGAAATGATTCGCGTTGCCAAAGAGGCGGGCGCTGATGCCATTTACCCCGGCTATGGATTTCTTTCGGAGAACCCCGATCTCGCCAGAGCTGCGGCAGAGGCTGGGATTGCATTTGTCGGTCCAGGACCTGAGGTTTTGGAGCTCGCCGGTGACAAGGTCAACGCCAAGGCTGCCGCAATACGGGCGGGCGTTCCAGTACTCGCCTCAACTGAATCCTCTGACGACGTCAGTGTTCTAGTGCCACAGGCGCAGAAGATAGGCTTCCCACTTTTCGTCAAGGCAGTTGCCGGTGGTGGCGGACGTGGCATGCGCAAGGTCGAGCAGGAATCTGAACTGGTTCAGTCACTAGAGGCGGCCATGCGAGAAGCCGGCAGTGCTTTTGGTGACGCACGTGTCTTTTTGGAGCAGGCGGTTATTAGACCCAGGCACATTGAGGTGCAGATCCTCGCGGACATGCACGGCAACGTAATCCATCTGCACGAGCGTGACTGCAGCATTCAGCGTCGTAACCAGAAGGTTGTTGAGATTGCCCCAGCTCCGCTATTGGACGACGCCCTCAGGCAGCAGTTGTTCAAAGACGCCATTGCGTTTGCAAAGGAAATTGGTTACCAAAACGCTGGCACCGTGGAATTTTTGATCGACACCGTTGGTCCAAATGCCGGTAAGCACGTCTTTATCGAGATGAATCCGCGTATTCAGGTGGAGCACACCGTCACCGAAGAGGTTACCGATGTGGATTTGGTTCAATCTCAGCTCAGAATCGCCGCCGGAGCGACCCTTGAGGAACTCGGTCTTCGCCAGGCAGATATCAAACCGCACGGATTTGCCCTGCAGTGCCGTATCACCACCGAAGACCCAAGTGCTGGATTTAGACCAGACACCGGCATGATCACCACCTACCGCTCGCCAGGCGGTGCCGGCATTCGTCTAGATGGCGGCACCGTGACTACAGGTGCCGAAGTTTCACCGCACTTTGACTCCATGCTGGTAAAGCTGATCACCAGGGGCCGTGACTTCCGATCTGCTGTAAACCGAGCAAAACGAGCACTGGCAGAATTCCGCATTCGCGGAGTTGCTACCAACATCAACTTCCTGCAGGCGGTGCTGGATGACCCAACCTTTGCATCCGGAGATCTCTCAACGCACTTTATCGATGAGCGTCCAGAGCTTATGCACGGCAAGGTCTCCCAGGACCGTGGCACCAAGGTGCTGCAGTGGCTGGCGGAAGTAACAGTCAACAAACCTTGGGGCACCCGCGAGGGGAAGATTGACCCAGCACTGAAATTACCTAACATCGATATTGCCGCTCCAGCTCCAGCTGGCACCAGGCAGCTACTAGCCGAGTTGGGCCCGGAGGGATTCGCTGCCTGGATGAGAGCTCAGCAGCGTGTGTTGGTTACTGACTCCACCTTCCGAGACGCACACCAATCATTGCTGGCTACTAGGGTTCGCGGTCGTGATCTGGTGGCGGCCGCTCCGTATGTAGCTCGTATGACACCGCAACTGCTTTCTATCGAAGCCTGGGGCGGCGCTACCTATGACGTCGCTTTGAGGTTCTTGGGGGAGGACCCTTGGGATCGCCTTGCTCAAATTCGTGAAGCATTGCCGAATGTCTGCATCCAGATGCTGCTTCGTGGACGCAACACCGTGGGGTACACGCCTTATCCAGAAGAAGTGACCCGTGCCTTCGTATTCGAAGCCGCTAGAACCGGCGTTGACATCTTCCGCATCTTTGACGCGCTAAATGACGTGGATCAAATGATTCCAGCGATCAAGGCGGTTCGAGACACCGGCACCGCAATTGCCGAAGTGGGAATGAGCTACACCGGAAACCTAGCTGATCCAAACGAGACGCTATACACCCTGGATTACTATCTGGAGCTTGCTGAAAAGATTGTCGCCGCCGGCGCTCACGTGCTAGCTGTCAAGGACATGGCTGGGCTACTTCGACCTCAAGCTGCCAAAATCTTGGTGACTGCGCTTAGGGAGCGATTCGATCTTCCGGTTCACATTCACACTCACGACACCGCAGGTGGGCAGCTAGCGACTCTGCTTGCGGCTATCGAAGCTGGTGTCGATGCTGTTGACGTGGCGAGTGCGCCCATGGCTGGAACCACCAGTCAGCCCTCCGCATCTGCACTGGTGGCGGCGCTCGCCTTTACTGATCGTGACACCACCATGGATTTGGACAATGTCACCGATCTAGAGCCCTACTGGGAAGCCGTACGTCGCGTTTACGCTCCATTTGAGTCTGGACTTCCAGGACCCACGGGACGCGTTTACCGCCATGAAATTCCAGGTGGCCAGCTCTCGAATCTAAGGCAGCAGGCAATTGCTCTGGGTCTTGGCGACCGTTTCGAGCTGGTTGAGGAAATGTATGCCGAGGCCAACCGCATTTTGGGACGACCTCCCAAGGTGACCCCATCTTCCAAGGTGGTTGGCGATCTGGCTCTGCACCTAGTTGCAGTCGGCGCCGATCCGAAAGACTTTGAGCAAAACCCGCAGAACTACGACATTCCACAGAGCGTGGTCGGCTTTATGGCTGGTGAGCTGGGCGATCTACCCGGTGGCTGGCCGGAACCGTTCCGCTCCAAGGTGCTCAGTGGTCGAAATGTTGATATTTCAATCACTCCGGTTTCTGAGGAAGATCTTGCCAAGCTCAACTCTCAGAACTACGCAGAGGTTCGCGGCACCCTAAACAGGTTGCTTTTCCCTGGCCCAACCAAGGACTTCCAGCGCACCAGCAACCTATACGGGCAGCTGGATAAGTTGGCGACCCTGGATTACCTCTACGGACTTGAGTCAGATGTCGAGCATGTTGTTGAGCTTCGCAAAGGAATTCAGCTCTTTGTTGGGCTTGAGGCAATTGGCGAGGCAGACGGCAAGGGCTTTAGATCTGTCATGGCAAAACTGAACGGTCAACTAAGGCCAATCACGGTTCGTGACCACAGCATTCAAGTCGCAGTGGCAAGTGCCGAGAAGGCGGATCCAAATCAACCTGGACATGCAGCTGCTCCATTCACCGGAGTCGTTACTCCGAAGGTTGTTGTTGGGGACCTTGTTCTTGCTGGGCAGCCAATTGCGAGCATTGAGGCCATGAAGATGGAGGCAAACATCACTGCTTCAATTGCAGGTCGAGTGACTCGCTTGGGCGTCGTTGGACCAACTCCAGTTGAAGCCGGTGACTTGATTGTGGTCATCGAGTAGGTAAGTGTGACCGTCAGAGAAATTCGCCTTTTTGGTGATCCAATCCTCAAGTCTGAAACAGCTCAGGTGACAAACCTCGAGTCAGTCAAAGGCTTGGTCCAGGACTTGATCGACACAACCGCGCTTCCAGGAAGAGCCGGCGTTGCGGCCACGCAGATCGGCGTCGGGCTGGCGGTCTTCTCCTATAACGTCAACGGCAAAATCGG
>CAZZHB010000111.1:0-3742 GCA_964653615.1 uncultured Aquiluna sp. | reverse complement strand
GACCACGGCTTCTGATCTTGGATGAGCCATTCGCCGGCTTGGATCAAGATGCATCAAATGAATTGGTCACCATGCTCGCTCGCTACCAAGTGGAGGGCGGATCGCTTCTCATCGCAGAGCACCGCCCAGAACTGCTGGCCACAATTTCAACAAGCACCGCTCACATTTTTGACGGCAGCCTCATTTCAGGCATTTACCCCCAGGAGCCAACCAAGTCAACTCGGAAGCCTTCGCTCTTGACTTCCGATCTGGTTCTTTCATTTGAGCGCAGCTCGATTGGTTTTGGTGACATGGTTTTGATTGACAGGCCAAAACTGCAAATCAGGCAATCCGAAATCATCGCCATAACCGGTAAGAATGGAGCCGGTAAAACCTCGCTGCTTAGTGCCATGGCCGACAGCTCTGAGAATACGGTTATGGTCCCAGAACTTGTAAGCGACTTCTTCGTCACCACATCGCTGGCAGAAGAACTTGTTCGAGCCGACAAGATTGCCAAGGCAGAACCAGGGTTCACCCGCTCGAATCTGGAGTCGATTCTTGGGCAAGTTTCAAATCTCGATATCCACCCTCGAGATTTGTCAGCAGGAACACAGTTGGCTCTTGGGATCGCGATGCAATTGAGCCACAAGCCAAGAGTGCTCCTGATTGACGAACCATCCAAAGGCCTTGATCCGCAGACCAAGGCGCAGGCGGCTGCAACTTTGGAGTGCGTGCGAGAAACTGGCTGCGCTGTTGTGATTGCAACTCACGATTATGAGCTGATTGAACAACTTGGTGCAGAAGTTTACGAGATTTCAAATTCTGAACTAAAGCGGGTTGGCAGGGTGATGGCATGACCGCAAATCTTCAGCGCATTGGCCTGATTTTGATATCTCTAATTGGCCTGAGTGGTTTTGTGTGGCCGCTTTGGCTGCCGCAGTCTGTTGCCAGTTCGGATTCAACCTCCGGTTGGCTGGCTCTCGCAATAGTTCCGTTATTGGCCATCATCTCACTTTGGTTCGCCCAGGGAAAGCTCAGCGGGCCAAGGCAAATTGCTCTGTTGGGGCTATTGGCAGCAATCGCCGCTGGAACTCGAATTGCGACTAGTGGTGTCGGCGGTTTCGAGCTAATCTTCGTCGTCATCATTTTGGGCGGTGCCGCTCTGGGGGCAAGATTCGGTTTCCTTTTAGGCGCGGTTTCCATCCTGCTCTCATCACTTTTCTTCGGGGGAATCGGGCCGTGGACTGCATTCCAAGTTTTTGCCGTTGGCTGGGTTGGTGCTGGAGCAGGAATTCTTGGTAAGAATCTGGCTGAGCGACTAAAAAGTTGGCATTTGGCTGGCTATGCCGTAATCGCCGCATATTCATTTGGCCTGATCATGAACCTTTGGTTCTGGCCATTTGCGATTGGCCCACAGACCACAATTTCCTTCAACCAAGCTGCCGGGATTTGGGAGAATCTTGCCAGCTTTTTGACCTACTCCCTCGTCAGTTCAACCTTGACCTGGGACACAGTTAGGGCAGTGAGCTCCGCAGCATTGATACTCCTAATCGGCAAGCCATTTATTCAAACTTTGCGCCGATACAAGTTCTAGACCGAGAAGTACTTGGCCTCGGGGTGGTGGAAGACAAAGGCATCAGTTGACTGCTCAGGGTGAAGCTGCAATTCCTCACTCAGTTCAATGCCAAGGCGCTCCGGCTTTAGCAGCTCAACAACCTTACGTCGATCTTCCATGTCTGGACAGGCTGGGTACCCAAGCGAGAAGCGAGCACCTCGATATTGCAGATCAAAGTAGCCAGCTATATCGCTTGGGTCCTCAGCTTCAAAACCTAGTTCCGCTCGAATTCGGCTGTGCCAAAACTCCGCCAACGCCTCAGTGAGCTGCATCGCCAAGCCATTGAGCTCCATGTAATCGCGATAGGCGTTCTCTTTGAAAAGCTTCGCTGTGAAGTTGTCGACATTGCCACCCACGGTCACCAGCTGAAGTGGCATCACGTCAATCTGCCCAGAGTCCTTGCTCCTCACAAAGTCCGCAAGACAAAGGTGACGATCACGACGTTGCCTCGGGAAGCTAAAGCGCAGTCGCTCGGTACCAATCTCGCCGGACGCGCCATCTGGCGCCAAGAGCCCAGGCTGTCCCAAAACGCCAGTTGGGTCATCTGCATGGTGCAGCACTACGACATCGTTGCCCTCGGAGTAAACCGGGAAGTAGCCGTAGGCAACAGAAGCATCAAATACGCCTTCGGCGAGAATTCTGTCTAGCCAGTAGCGCAGCCTTGGTCGACCCTCGGCCTCAACCAGCTGCTCGTAGCTGGTTTGGTCTTCACCCCTGGATGGCTTAAGACCCCACTGACCCATGAACGTTGCACGTTCATCCAAGAATGACGCATAGTCTGCGAGCTTGAGTCCGCGCACCAATCTCGTTCCCCAAAAAGGAGCGGTTGGAACCGGGTTGTCGCTAGCGACATCTGACCTAGCCGGCATGTTTTCAGGCTCTGTCAACGTGACTGTTGTTTTTGCGTGAATTCGCTTTTTTAGGGCTGGCAAACCAACGCTGTCAGGATCAGCACCGCGCGCAATTTGAACCAGTGGCTCCATCAAGGCAAGACCCTCGAAGGCATCCTTGGCATATCTGACGACTCCGTCAAACTGCCCAGCTAAGTCATCCTCCACAAATGCTCTGGTCAGCGCTGCGCCGCCGAGGATCACCGGCCACTTTTTCGCTAGCCCTCGACTGGCAAGTTCTTGCAGGTTCTCCTTCATGACCAAGGTCGACTTCACCAACAGGCCTGACATTCCAATCACGTCGGCGTTATGCTCTTCGGCGGCAGCGATGAGGTCTGAAATCGGCTGCTTGATGCCGATGTTGATTACCTGGTAGCCATTGTTGGTCAAGATGATGTCGACAAGGTTTTTGCCAATGTCATGAACGTCACCGCGAACCGTAGCCAGCACAATTGTGCCCTTGCCAGCCTCGTCGGTTTTCTCCATGTGCGGCTCTAGCAGCGCAACCGCTGCCTTCATCACCTCGGCAGATTGAAGCACAAATGGCAACTGCATTTCACCTTTACCAAAACGCTCACCAACCACCTTCATGCCCTCAAGTAGGTGATCGTTGATGATTGCAAGCGGAGCAATGCCGTCTGCTCGAGCCAGGTCAAGATCCTGCTCCAAGCCCTTGGCCTCACCATCGATGATTCTGCGCTGCAAACGCTCGGTGACCGGTAACGCAGCCAACTCCGCTGCTCGGGCATCCTTTAGCGCGGCCGAGCTTGCACCATCAAACATTTGAAGGATGGCCTCAAGTGGGTCGTAAGTCAGATTGCCATCGTTGTCATACTCGCGACGGTCATAAATCAAATCAAGGGCAACCTTGCGCTGCTCCGCCGGGATATTTGCAAGCGGCATGATCTTTGCGGCATCAATGATTCCGGTATCTAGCCCAGCTTCGGTCGCCTCGTGCAGAAAGACAGAGTTGAGCACTGCTCGCGAAACGGGGTTTAGGCCGAAGGAAACGTTTGAAACTCCCAGCGTGGTGTGGACGCCCGGGTATAGACGATTCACCTCGCGGATAGCTTCAATGGTTTCGATAGCGTCTCGACGAGTTTCCTCTTGGCCGGTTGCAATTGGGAAGGTCAGACAGTCCACGATGATGTCTTCGACCCTCATGTCCCAATCGGTCATAAGGGTGTCGATCAATCGAGAAGCAATTCTCACCTTATCTTCGCGAGATCTTGCCTGACCTTGCTCATCAATGGTCAGC
>CAZZHB010000110.1:0-3975 GCA_964653615.1 uncultured Aquiluna sp. | reverse complement strand
AGGTTCGATTGAGGTGCTTCGGTACATAAAGGACAATTCTCAGGCAACGGCCCTTGCTCATTTGACTTGCGTTGGGACCAGTGAATCTGAGTCAAAGAGCACAATCTCTCAATTTTTAGAAGCTGGAATAACTGACTTCCTCGCCCTTCGTGGTGACTTACCGCAGGGGCAGGATCAGCTCCCAGCAGGCTCGCTGAAGTCAGCAAGTGAACTTGTGAAGGTAATCAAAGAGGTTTCATCTACCTCGCTGGGAAAGATCGCAGTGGCAGCCTTTCCTAACGGCCATCCCGAGTCAGGTGCCGAGCGTAGTGATCTAATTGCGCTGAAGGCCAAGCAAGATGCCGGCGCGGACTTTGCCATCACTCAACTGTTCTTTTACGCCGAGGATTACATAAACTTCGTGAAACTGGCAAGGGATTTTGGGGTGAGTATCCCGATCATTCCTGGGATCATGCCGATTACCTCACACAAGCGTTTGCTGAGAGTTTTAGAGCTGACTGGAGAACGCGAGCCGGTTGAGTTGGCTCGGGCTTTGGAAAATGCCGAGAACTCGCAAGATCGCACCGAGGTAGGAATCACCTGGGCGGCGAATCTCGCGGCCCAGCTGGTTGCCTTCGGCGCCCCCGGGATTCACCTCTATGCCTTCAACGAGCACAAAAATGTCACCGAAGTGCTCAGGCGTGCTGGCCTGGTTTAGGACAATCCGGCGTTAGAATCTCGCTCATGAGCCTTAGGCAAGAGCTGCGCAGCATTCCTAACATGCTAAGCATTCTGCGCCTAATCTTGGTGCCGGTTTTTCTTTGGCTACTGCTAAATGATCATATGTTTTGGGCGCTTTTTGTGTTGGCGTTTGCAGGAGCATCCGACTGGCTAGATGGTCAGATTGCCAGGCGCTTCAACCAAATGACCGAACTGGGTAGAGTCTTGGACCCAGCGGCTGACAGGCTATACATTTTTGCCAGCTTGATTGGTCTGGTGATCAACGGCAACGTCCCAGCCTGGTTGGCGATTGTAATTATTGCTAGGGACGTAATGCTCTTGATTGTTTATCCAGTCTTGGCAACCCACGGATACGGCCCACTACCGGTTCACTTCCTTGGAAAAGCGGGCACTTTTGCTCTGCTTTACGCTTTGCCTTTGATGCTGCTCGCTGACATTTGGCCAGCGGCCGAATTCATTATCTTGCCGCTGTCCTGGGCTTTTGCCTACTGGGGGGTTGGGCTTTATTGGCTGGCCGGGTTTATTTACGTGAAGCAAGTTAAAGATTTGGTTTCTAGCAAGCTTTAAATCCCCTAGCATTGTGTCTCTAGGGGAGGACCAAGTGGCCAAGGATTTTCAGTCAAGCGACGAAACTGCTCGCTTCGCGGAAGACTTTGTTCCTCAAGATTCAGATGCACTTTCTGCTGAAGAACAATCCGCTGTTTCTGCTTTGCCGGCAGGTTCTGCGCTGCTAATTGTTCGCCGCGGTGCCGGTGTGGGCTCTAGGTTCTTGTTAGATCAGGACGTCACGATTGCTGGTCGCCACCCGGATGCAGATATCTTCCTGGACGATGTCACAGTTTCCCGCAAGCACGCGGAATTTATACGATCTGGTAACAAATTCTCGGTTGCAGATTTGGGCTCCATGAATGGTACCTATGCTGATGGCCAAAGGGTAGATTCCGCGAACCTCAGCCACGGCGATGAAGTCTTGATTGGCAAATTCCGAATGACCTTTTTTGCATCTGAAAAGGACAGGTAGTTATGGATAGCGCCGTAAGGAAAATCCAAGACCACCTCAAGCTCTACACCATCGGTCAAGTGCTTGGGGTGCTAAAGCCTGACTTTTCTGACCTAAGCCCCTCCAAGCTTCGCTTTCTGGAAGACCAAGGTTTGATTACTCCTGATCGAACCGATTCTGGCTACCGCAAGTATTCCGAGTCTCAGATTGAGCGCATCCGCATCATCTTGACTCTGCAGCGCGATCAGTATCTGCCACTGAAGGTGATCCGCGACTACCTTGATGAAATCGATGCTGGCCGCCAGCCACTTTTGCCTCCCACCAACCCCGGCTCACTTCGCAAGGGGCAACGTTTCTCAACTGCGCAGCTAAAGGCTGAGACTGGTCTCAGCGACCTAGCATTCCGTGAAGGTGCAGAACTCGGGCTTTTTGGAGCACAACCTCACTCATCACACGAGGTTGAGATTGCCTTTGCTCTGGTTGGACTGGAGCCATTCGGAATTCAGCCGAGGCACCTAAGGGGACTGAAGTCGGCAGCCGAGCGTGAGGTGGGAATCATCACGGGCGTAACGGAGCCTGTGCTTCGCAAAAAGGCCCCCGAATCTGCCGCCAGGGCAGCTCACATTGCGCGCGAGATTGCTGAGCGTTTTGGTGCAATTCGCTCACACCTAATTTCTGAGGCCATCGACTCGATCGAGAACTAGGTTCCGACACGCCGAGCTGTGGATAAACCATAAACCTCAGGTTGAAGGCAGACTTAACGGAACTTGACCACAGGGAGAATGCAGTGGAGATCGAATCCCCAATGCTGTTCACTGATGGCCTGCCATCGCAGGACATCGGTTACCGTGGCGCGTCCGCTGCCGCTGCAGCAGGAATTTCTTATCGACAGCTGGACTACTGGGACCGAACTGGCCTCGTAGTTCCTGCAATCCAAACCGCAACAGGGTCTGGTTCGCAGCGTCTTTACGCCTTCCGCGACATTTTGGTTCTAAAGCTGGTGAAGCGCCTTTTGGACACCGGAGTTTCACTGCAGCAGATTCGTTTGGCCGTTGAGCAACTTCGCGCTGCCGGTATGAGCGATCTGAGCAACACGACTTTGATGTCTGATGGTGCAAGGGTTTACCTGTGCACGTCTCAGGACGAAGTGATTGACCTTTTGGGCCAGGGCCAGGGTGTATTTGGCATTGCAGTTGGCCGAGTGCTTCGCGAGGTGGAGGCAACCTTGGTTGACTTCGCCGCAGAAGAGGCCAACATTCAGGACGAACTTGCTGCTCGCAGAGCACGCAAGATTTCCTAGCGTCTAAACCAACGCTTCTTTTTTACTTCCGACCTTGACTGTGGTGCTTCCTCGGTAGGAATAAGTTCAGTAATTGGGTTGGCACGGCCTCGGGTGGCGCGCCCAACAACACCAACCCGGTCTCGTCTTTCTGATCCGTGGTCAATGTCAGACACAGCACCGGCGAGCAGCCAGTCAAAGGCCTTGGCAATCTCAGGTGCACCTTCTGCAGGCCAAGCGTGAATCGGTCTGGCCGCTCCAGTTGACTGCTGAATTGCAGCTCTTTCTTCGAAAAATGGCATGAGCAATTGCTCGCCGAACATCTCGCGCAATTCCTTGACTCGATATTCGTGCTCATTGGACTGCGGGCGAAGACGGTTGACGACAACTCCGAGCAACTGCAACCTCGGGGTCAGTTTGGCGCTGATTTCCGCGATTGCCTTGCGGGCACGGTCGGCTGCGATGACGGAATACAAGGACGGCTCAGTGACCAAAATCACCCGGTCCGAAGCAACCCAGGCAGTTCTAGTCAGCGCGTTGATTGACGGTGGGGTGTCAATGATGACCAGGTCATACTCGTCTTCAATTTGGGTAAGAACTTCTTCTAGCTTCCAGACATCCGCAACCGAAGGGGCTGGATTATCCAGTAGCAATGATCTGGGCGAGCCAACCAAGACATCCATCTTGGAGCTGGCATTCCAAGGGGAAGGAACAATTGCTCGGCGAATGATTGCAAGCTTCGGGGTTTGTAGCACCTCGGCTACCGATGCGCCAAAGTCACTAACCGCTCCTAGGCCGCTGGTGGCGTCGCACTGAGGGTCAAGGTCTACCAGCAATGTGTTCAAACCTTTGTTCAGGGCGGCCGAAGCTAGACCCAGGGCGACGGTAGTTTTTCCGACGCCACCTTTTAAAGAGCTCACACTTAGAACTTGCACTGCAATAGGCTACCTTTTTATAGACGGGTTCGCCGAAGCAC
>CAZZHB010000109.1:0-3989 GCA_964653615.1 uncultured Aquiluna sp. | reverse complement strand
TCGGTGATTGCAACTGCAAGCTCGATCTCGGCATCAATCGCCTCGATAATCGCAGCCTTTGCAAAGGCAGGGGGAACGAAGATAACCGAAACATTCGCACCGGTGGCAGCCATAGCTTCCTTGACGGTTCCGAATACTGGTAGGGACTTGCCTGCAACATCGACGCTCTCGCCGGCCTTGCGTGGGTTCACGCCGCCAACGATGTTCGAGCCACCTGCGAGCATGCGGGTGGTGTGCTTCATGCCCTCGGCACCAGTCATGCCCTGGACGATGATCTTGGAGTTTTTGTCTAGGTAAATTGCCATTTCTAAAGCCTTACTTGTTAGCCAACTGAGCGGCCTTGTCGGCTCCGCCATCCATGGTGTCCGCTAGCGAAACCAGCGGGTGGTTGAACTCGGAGAGGATGCGGCGACCCTCTTCAACATTGTTACCGTCTAGGCGAACAACAAGCGGCTTGCTGGCGCGGGCGCCCAGGGTGTTCAGCGCTCCGACGATTCCGTTTGCCAGCGCGTCACAGGCGGTGATTCTACCGAATACGTTGACGAAGACGCTTCGAACCTGAGGGTCGTTCAGGATCACATCTAGACCCGCTGCCATTACCTCAGCCGAGGCACCGCCACCGATGTCCAGGAAGTTTGCTGGCTTCACATTGCCGTGACGCTCGCCTGCGTAAGCAACGACGTCTAGGGTGCTCATTACCAAACCTGCACCGTTTCCGATGATTCCAACTTCGCCGTCAAGCTTGACGTAGTTGAGGTCCATCTCCTTAGCCTTGGCCTCTAGTGGGTCAAGCTGGTCGCGCTCCATTTCTTCGCGCTCGTGACGGAACTCAGCGTTGTCATCGAAAGACACCTTGCCATCCAGGGCAACGATCTCTCCGCCGGTGGTTAGCACTAGCGGGTTGACCTCCACCAAAGTGGCGTCTTCCTTCTTGAATACGTCATAAAGCTTTACGAAGACATCAGAGACTGCATCGATCAGTTCGCTTGGGAACTTAGCTGCGGTTGCAATTTCAACCGCCTTCGCCTTGTCAATACCGTGCACCGCAGAAACTGGAATCTTGGCCAGTGCTTCTGGACGCTCAACAGCCAGCTGCTCGATCTCCATGCCGCCCTCGACGCTGCATAGCGATAGGAAGGTGCGGTTTGATCTGTCTAGCAAGACTGAGAAGTAGAACTCTTTGTCGATTGAGGCACCCTGGGCAATCATCACGCGCTTTACGACGTGGCCCTTGATGTCTAGACCGAGAATTGCTTCGGCCTTCTCCTTGGCTTCTTCTGGAGAGTGAGCAACCTTCACACCGCCAGCCTTGCCTCGACCACCGGTCTTGACCTGGGCCTTTACAACGACGGTTCCACCGATGGCCTTTGCGGCTGCTTCGGCTTCTGCTGGGGTGTCTGCGATGCGACCTGCGAGAACCGGAACACCGTACTTCTCAAATAGATCGCGCGCTTGATATTCAAATAAATCCACGGTTATTTCCGTTTCTAGAGTCAGCGGACAACTCGAGTAAGTCTAGTGAATTAGCCCAGCCGATTAGGGTTACAGCTTGGTAATTGGTGCCATTTTCACCAGCAATCGCTTGGTGACCCCAGAGTCAAAGCGAACCTCAGCGGTTTGCTTGGGCGGATTGCCTGCAACCGCAATCACTCGACCTTTGCCGAAGCTGTCGTGCTGAACCGAATCCCCAACCGCCAGCTCAAGATCTTTATTGTCTCGAATTGCCGCCGGAGTATTGACGGCACCCTGCCAGCTCGACCTAACCGGCTGAGTGCTGGCAGCACGAAGTTCACGACGTTCGGCTCCGACCTGTTCGCAAAGCTCGCTTGGGATATCGCTCAGGAAACTCGAGGGGATGAAGGACGCAGTATTGCCAAACAGCGTGCGCTGCAAAGCATGCGAGATGTAGAGCTTTTGCTTTGCACGGGTCATGCCGACATACATCAGGCGACGCTCTTCCTGAAGCCCTCCAGGCTCATCGAAGGATCTGACGTGCGGCAAAGTTCCCTGCTCCAAGCCGATGAGGAAAATCACTGGATACTCAAGGCCTTTTGCGGTGTGCAGGGTCATCAGCGATATGCTGCCCGACTCATCTTCAATTTCATCGGCGGCCGCCGCAAGGGTAACCTCAGCCAAATAATCAGCCAGGGTTCCATCTGGGTTATTGGCTTGCCAATCAAAGAGCTGACCCAAAAGTGCATCGAGGTTCTCGACTCTTGCCTCGTCCTGAGGGTCCCGAGAACCCTCAAGCGAAGCACGATATCCACTTCGCTCCAACACGAGCTTCAACACTTCGGCCGGACCCTCGGTGGCAGAGAGTGCATCTAGCTCATTGAGCAGGCTGCCGAAGGATTCGATGGTTGCGGTGAGCTTCGGGCCCAAGCCGAGCTGACCGGCAAAAGACATGGCCTGCCTAAAGGAGAGATCATTCTCACGAGCAAACTGGGCAATCTTGAGCTCAGTCTTCTCCCCGATTCCTCGGGTTGGCACGTTCAAGACACGTCTAGCCGCTTCATCGTTTCTGGCGTTGGAGATGACGGTCAAATAGGCCAGCGCGTCCTTGATTTCCTTGCGCTCGAAGAACTTCAATCCCCCGATAACCGCATAGGGAATCAATTGGCTCTTGAGCTCCGCTTCTAAAGAAGGAGTCAAGGCATTGGTGCGATAAAGGATTGCAATGTCGCGGTAGTTGATTCCCTCGGAGTGCAGCTTCTTGATTTGATCCACAACGTAGGCCGCTTCATTGCGCTCATCGAAGCCGGTGAAGATTGAAATGAGTTCGCCATTGCCCTGGTCGGTCCAGAGGTTTTTAGCGGGTCGATACGGGTTCTGAGAAATCACCGCATTGGCCGCCGAGAGGATGTTCTGAGTCGAGCGATAGTTCTGCTCGAGCAAGATGGTTTGCGCTCCGGGGAAGTCGCGCTCGAACTCGGTGATGTTGCGGATATCCGCACCGCGGAAGGCATAAATCGATTGGTCCGAGTCACCCACTACTGTCAGCTGCGCTGGCGGTAATACCTCTCCGGTGCGCTCATCAAAATTCGCGTAGTCATCAGGCAGCGGCCTGGTGAATTCGCGAATCAGCGCATATTGGGCGTGGTTGGTGTCTTGATACTCGTCAACCAATAGATGACGGAACCGCTTCTGGTATCTGGCCCTGACTTCAGGGTGTGCCCGAAGCAAACCGACTGTCTCTGAGATTAGGTCGTCAAAGTCAAAGGCGTTATTGCGAAGCAACTCTCGCTCGTAGGCTTGAAAAACTTCGGCAACAATTCGCTCCTTTGGGTTTGAGCGATCTGCATTTCTAGCAAAGTCTTCGGCGTCCTTGAGTTCATTCTTGGCATTGGAAATGATGGCAGCTGCTTGCTGCGGCTTGATGTCTGCATCCTCAGCGCCAGCTTCCCTGAGAAGCCGCTTGAGTAACGCTCTGGTGTCACCCGTGTCGTAAACCGTGAAATTTGAATCGTGACCAAGGCGGTCAGCCTCGCGCCTGAGAATCTGCAAACAGGCGGAGTGGAAGGTCTTTATCCACATACCTTCGCTGGATGATCCGATCAGCTGCTCGACTCGCTCTCGCATTTCTGCAGCTGCCTTGTTGGTGAAGGTGATGGCCAAAATCTGAGAGGGCCAAAGTTCTTTCTGAGCTAGGAAGTGGGCAATGCGGTGGGTGAGCACTCTGGTCTTACCACTGCCGGCACCTGCAACGATCAATAGGGCCCGACCGCGGTATTCCACGGCCTCGCGCTGCTGGGGGTTTAGTCCCGCCAGCAGAGCATCTGGGTCATTTTGTTCGAAGAGGTCTAATTGCATCTGAGGTAGCTTAGGACAGCCTGGCGACGGTTTTGATGAGCCTGTCGGGTTGGTCGGCAAAGATTCCATCGACGCCACTGAGCACAAGCTTTTCAAACCAGCTTTCAACATCCCCTTGAGCAGTTTCAACCCGAGCGGTGTAGGTAAAGACTGTCAACCCAAGGGTCTTGGCTCTGGCT
>CAZZHB010000108.1:0-4046 GCA_964653615.1 uncultured Aquiluna sp. | reverse complement strand
CGCAGTCGATGGGGTATCTCCGATTAGCGAGATACCTCCGGTACCGGTTGCCTGAATTGCGTTGTCATAGCCGTAGTGGTCTGAGGTGTAAAAACCAAATCGAAGGCCAGGCCAGGTTGACACAGTCTTACCCAAAAGCACGATTGCCGATTCGCTTGCGACCGCGTTGTAACCACTTCGAATTGCAACGCCACCGTAGCCGTATTCGCTAAGCGCTAGACCGATGCTGTTGGTTGCTAAGCCCTCACCCTCGATGACGATGCGGCCCCTACCGGAGGCAATTAGCTTGCCCTCGCTGTCGGTAGTGTGGACATTCGAAAGGTTCGTTCCAGAGCTTCCACCGTTGATGCAGACACCGGTCATGTTTGCGTTGTTGGACTTACCCTTGATGGTGATATCGCCACCGCCGGAGTAGATGGTGTTCTCGCCGGTGGAAGAACCAATTCGGACACCGCAGTAGCTCGATCCCTGGCCCCTGAGAACTGCGCCATCTGGCAGGCCGTCGCTGTTGGCATCTTGACCACCAGCAATGGTGATGTCACCGCCACCGGTGCGGTTCTGGCTTGCGGCTGCATTGGCAAATCTTGGGTTGTAGCCGTTGTCGGAGTTTAGGTTGAAGCGGTCATTTAGCTGGACCAAGCCATCATTGAAGGTGCCCTCGTTGGCCCAGATCAAAATGTCACCCTGATTGGTCTGAAGTCCCGAATATGGCAGGTATGAGAAACCGTGCCCGGTGTTTAACTCATTACCCCAGAAGTAGGAGGCGGCGCGGATCGTGATTCCAGCACCCTGGCTCCTGGCAACAATTGGACCGTTGACCCAAATGTTTCCACCGGAAATCTGGTGTGGACCCTGACCGAAGAATTCACCCGATACCCCAAGTGCTCGGTACTTGTTCGCACTCACTGAGGCATCGGCAGTTGAGTTACCAATAGTTAGCGTGCCAAAGCCTCGTGCACGACCATACATGTAGACATAGTCGGTAAATCCGGTCAAGGTAACTGGCTTGACCGAGATGTCACCCGAGGTGTTGATGGTCTGGAAGTTGTGGTCGAGGAAGTAAAGCGAATCCACAAAGTATTTGATGTCAGCCGAAGAGGTGGTTACCTGAAGCGAGGCAGCTAGACCGCTTTGGTTGAAACAGCTGGATTGGAACGCGAACTCGGTAGTGGTTCCAGAGTGGCAGTAGCCCAACACGACTTCGGCAGCGCCATTGAAGTTGCTCATGTAGGCACGCTTGCCGGCGTTAGTCCTGATCTCAATGTCTGCAGTTGCAGAAAGTAGCGACATCGCATCCATGTTGAGGGCATCTGCGCCCGACCCGAGGCTACGGCCCTCAATCTGAATTCCACCATCACCGGCAGTGATCAGGTTTAACTGATTTTCGACGCTACCGCCGTTGTAACCAGCCGCAATACCGTGGGCATTACCCGAAGTTTCTCCGTAGATGCGGATGGCAGGACTCTGTGATGATCCACCTCGAGCCACCAGAGTGACGATGTTGGATGCGTTCTGGTAGAACTCAACACCGTTTTGATTGTTGATGGTGCCGATTGAGCGACCCTCAACCAGGATGGTGCCGTTACCAGCATTGAACTGACCGCGCTCGATTAGAACGCCGTGCGAGTAAACAATTTGGTTGGTTCGACCGGTGTCTCCACGAACGATGATGTTGCCGCCACCGGAGAAGACTCGGGTATCTCCGCCTGCTCTGAACCAAACACCGTGCTGGTAGTGAGTTGTGGTTTCCGCTGGGCGGGTTGGGCGACCATTTGCATCTGAGCCGCCTCCAAAGACAATCTCACCGCCGCCAGAGAGCACAGTTTCAGAACCGGTGGAGCTTCGCGAGTTGAACTTGGTGGCGGCACCGATGTCGATGAAGCCGCTGAGGCTGCTGGTTTGGTTAGCTGCGACAAAGATGTTGCCACCAGCGGTGTAGAAGTTGCCACCGTAGGTGTAGATGTGGTTATTCGCACCAAGACGAATATCACCCTGACCCCTGGCAATTAGGTTGCCATAGAAGTAAGCGCTGTTTCGGCTATCGACTCGGATCGTGCCCGAGGTGGAGTTGGTGGCAATGGTCTGGTAGAGGGTTACTGCTCCGCCGTGGAAGCTGACCGGACCCTGCACATCAAAGCTTCGGTTGGAGATGATGTTGGTGGTATTGCCAGGCTTACCCAACCTAAAGCTCGAGATTCGAGGGCTCAGGCTGGTCAATGAGTCTGGGAAAGTAACGGTGGTTCCAAATGATGCAGCGTTAGGTTCGACCGAAAGCGCACCAGTGGTATCAAAGGTGGAGTAGTTCGGGTAGTCGAATCGCTCGGTGAAAATCCTGATATCAGCAGAGCTGGTGGTAATCGGAGATCCCGGCATAGCACCAATATTCAACGGATAGTTCGGGTCGTTTGCTGGACCGAAGATCGCCTTGGCGCCGGTATTGATATTGATCTCACCCTGTGCGGCCAGGATGTTGGTATTGCGCAGTCTCAGCGCGTAGAGGTAGAGGTTGTTGGTGGAGTCAATGTCCACTCCACCGCGGCCAACTAGGTTCACCATGGTGCCGTATGTTGCTCCACCCTCGTCGATGTAAACACCCCATGTGGAAATCGCCGAGGAGTTGGTGGCTTGAATTGAGAGAGCAGCTGACCGGGTCGAATCTGAGACGAAATAGGTAGGAATGATTCTTCCACTACCGATTCCAAGGCGAATTGTCTGCTGACCTGAGCTTCCGTAGAGCCCGGCGTTAATCGCCAAGGTTCCGGTGCCGGAGTTTACGTTTGTGCCCGCGTACGCAATGAATCCCCAGTCGAATTGGCTTCTACCGCTGATGACTATGTCACCGCCCGAGGAGAAGACTCGAACTACGTCAGCCTTGGCCGAAGTACCAAACGCGATACCACTTCGGAAGCTGCTGTTACCGGTCGCCAATCCGGCTGGAACTGCTTTGCCACTGACGGTCTGAGCCGCACCACCAGCGAGGTAAATGTCACCACCGTTTGACTGCAGAGCCGAGTCGTTCGAAAGCGCAATCGCGCCGTCAGCGTTGTTATCGGAGTCTGACCAAAGAATCAGGTCACCACCGTTGGTCTGCAGGACGTTGCTGGTGGTCGGGCTAGCAACCGAGATGTTCGACTTTGCCCTGATGATCAGGTCGCGGTTCTCAGTGGTCATGAGAATCCGATTACGAATATCGACTTGAGTCTGAGCATCCAGGGTGAGTGAACCTTGGCTGTTAGTCGCAGTTAAAGTGGCTAGAACGTCAATGTTTGAGGTGTCGGTGCGAAGTACCACATCCCCCAATTGAAGCTGAGCGTTGATATCGGAAACTCGAAGGATTGAATTCTGAACCTGAGCATCGGCATACCAAACACCATTCCACCACTCGCCTGGAGTTGATGCCGGCCTGGTTGGGTCGGAGACGATGGTGATCTGGTTTGCGGTGTTGAGCATGTCGATCTTCTGCGAGATCTGCCTCATGCCAGGTGCAGAGTAAACGATGTAACCATCGGCGGTGATGGACAGGTCAGAGTTTGACGGGAACGTAGCTAAACCGGTAGTTGGGTCAATCACGGCAGCGACAGTCTTTAGGGCGGTGTTCGAAGTTCCCTGGTAAACCCTGGCAGTAACGGTCACAGCACTACCGGTAATGGTCTGACCAGCGTCATTAGCAAGACGAATAACTGGCATCTGCATGAATCTGGCGCCATTGGCAGCACCGTCAGCTGCGGTTTCAATTAGCAGAGCTGACGCGCCGGCTTGGCTGGCAAGGTGACGAACAATAACTACACCGGAGCCACCCTGGCCACCCGAGGCCCAGTTTGACTCACCGCCACCGCCACCGCCACCGGATCCAGGCTCTCCAGGTTCTCCAACTACGGCGGTGCCATTCGCACCTCCACCGCCACCGCCGGATCCTCCGGAACCTTGGAATAGGCCGAGTGCCATATAGGCACCACCGCCACCGCCTCCACCAAAGGCTCTTTGAATACCGGTGAATCCAGTCTGAGGTCCCTCTTGGCCGCTGACTCCAAATCCGTTTGTCGCGC
>CAZZHB010000107.1:0-4069 GCA_964653615.1 uncultured Aquiluna sp. | reverse complement strand
CTGGGTAGCGGCTGCGAATCCAACACCCATTAACGCGCCGGTTGCAAGACCCGAAAACCAGTCAAGGCCGCCGGTTGCGGACTCTGCTAGGCCAATCACGACTGCCATAACCAGTGCCTGAACAAACGCGCCTGCGAAGGTTAGTCCGAAAGTTACGCCCATGGACTCGCCACCCGGGTTGTCTTCGGGAGATTTACCCTGCAGTTTCCACCACAGTGGGAAGAATGTCTTGGGGCCAAACCATACTGCTCCAATAACGCCACCTGCAACTGCAGCCAAGACGATTGCCAGCCAATTGAATTCCATTTACATCTCCTTACAGCCGAAGGTCTAGAAGCCGTTTCAGATCGCGAATATCTCAAGCCTCCATGAGGACCCAGTCAGTTGCAAGCCTAGCCAGAAACAGAAGGAAGGGCCCGTCGCTCGAGCCGGGAAAATCTTTTGAAAAGCGAAACCCCACATCGCATTGCGATGTGGGGTTTCTAACTTACCTGGGCTTAGTAGCCGTTTTGCGATACTCCGTACTCGGCTTCTGCCTGAGAGAAGCCCTCAAATAGCAGCTGGTCGATCAAGCCTTGACGCGAGAATGACTGGCTATCTAGATAGCTCTTAGCCTTCAAGGCAGCTTGCTCTTTCCAGTCGACGGTTATATTGCTGACACCGTACTCGGCTTCCTCGTCAGTGAACTTCTCATACTGCAACTGCTCGAGCAATCCTTTTTGAGAGAAGGCCATGGTTTCTAGGTAGCTCTCCGCCTTCTTTACAGCTTGCTCTTTCCAGTCGACATCCAAAATGTTTACCGCGTACTCAGCATCTTCCTTGCTGTAGTCCTCGAATAGAAGCTGATCGATTAGACCAAGCTTCGAGAAGGCCTGAAACTGAAGATAGCTCTCTGCTGAGCCTCTTGCGTTCTTCTGGCCCGGTGTCTCGGAGCCATAGTCCTGAGTCTCGGATTCGGCTGTGGTCTCCTCAGTTTGAGCTGCACCTTCGTCGGTGGCCGAACTGGTGGATTCTGACACGGTCGAATCAGTGTTTCCAGAGTTCAAAGTGTTGGTAAGTCCAATTAGCACTACAAGTGCAATCGGAACAATAAACCTCTTCTTGGCATACCAAGCCCTACTGGCCTTCTTGCGTGCCTTTTCTTCGGCGCGAGCAATCTTGGCTTCTTTTTGTGCTTCATCCATGTTTGGACCCCCTACGTTTGACTTCAATTTATTTGACTCAACATCTTTGGTGGCACATCCATTGCTCCCCGCTTGTGGGGACAGAGGATTTGCACCCCAACGAAAGAGACTTTACAGGAGCATGGCTAGATTGAAGCCGAAAACAAATCGGCTCACAGGGAGGAAAGCTCCTGCCTAAGAATGGGCCGCTTACAAGATGATTCTCGGGGACTGGGGAAAATATGGAATTGATTTATTGCGCGGCATGCGCTCAGCAAATGAGCAGGGACGCCTTTAGCTGCCCAAAATGCGGACACCCAAATGCCGCAAAAGCGCAACCAATACAGCTGCCATCGAGAACCACTGCTGGAATCCTGGCACTTCTGCTGGGAGGGCTTGGAGTTCACAAGTTCTATTGCAAGAAAGTCGGGCTCGGCTTTGTCTACCTGATCTTCTGTTGGACGTTCGTGCCGGCAATTATCGCCTTTGTTGAAGCAATCATTTACTTCACTCAAGACGATCGCATGTTTTGGGCCAAGCAAGGTTTTGTTGTCCCAAGGGGATAGTTTCGCCCCAATAACTCAAAATGTTGCAGGCTAGTCACCTAGAGAGCCGACCACGGGACTCGAACCCGTAACCCCCGCATTACAAGTGCGGTGCGCTACCAATTGCGCCAGGTCGGCAGTTGTTTCGACTTAAGCCTACCGAATAACTGGGGCTTGGTAGCCTGTGCAAATGAGCATTCTAAAGAAGGCGTGGGTTCGGTCTAGTCTTCGATACTTAGCGATTTCAATTGCAGTTGCGGTCGGAATATTGATCTACGCGGGCGAGAAAAACGCGCCTCAGATGGAAACCTTCTCAACCTCAAAAACGACGGTTGTTTTAGAGAAAGACCCCAGCTTTAACTTCTCCGGCAAAATTACCGATGAGCGCGGTATCGCCAGCGCGGTGCTTGAATGCGTCTCCCAGAATCGTTCCGAATTCGTGGTGGTGGTTGCGACTACTGGGATAAACAAATATCACGTTTCCTTCGGCAGAACTTCCTCCTCCCCCAGTTGGGTTGGGCGATGGGAAGGCAACAGGCAGGAAATCAAATTTGAAGGGACTGCTCAAGTGCCAACCGATACCTCCAATCTCACTTGCGATTGGATTGCGCATTTGAAGGACAGCCTCGGAAACGAAATCACCACGCCATTGGGCGTGGTGATGACGGTTAGAAACTGACTACTACTCAGCGCTGGCAGTCTGCACAAACTGTGCAAAGAACTCAGGGGATACCAGCTCGTCTCCGGTTGCCCAGGTGAACTGGGTTCCGTTAACCAAAATGGTCGGAGTTCCAGATACCTGAATGCCCTGCTGAGGATTGTTCAGCACCTTCTGAGTGTGCTGCTCGATGTAGGTCGCAAAGCTTTTAGCTTGAATGCAGCCCTTCACCTCATCGGTGCCAGCACCAGAAGTCTTGGCTACCTCGAATAGCTCGTTGTCATCTAGCCCAGCCTGACCTTCAGCAGGCTGGTTGATCATGAGGTTTGAGTGCATGTCGAAGAAACTGTCTGGGGCAAAGTTTGCAACACAGAATGCTGCGTTGGCTGCTCTGGAGGAGTACTCGTTTAGCGATGCACGGTCCAAGAATGAGATTGGTCGAACTTCCAGCGTGGCTGCACCGGTGTCAACCCACGAGCGAAGCTGTGCGGAGTTAGGAAGATCGAATGCTTGGCAGATTGGGCACTGGTAGTCAACATAAATGACGATCTCAGGTGCCTTGGTTTCTGATGCCTCAGGAGTTGGAGTCTTTTCCGCGGTGAAAGCCTGTAGGCCAATTCCAACCTTTAGACCACCGAACTCGGAAAGGTTCTTTGGAGCGTCTTCGACCACTGGAGCCGCCACCTTATTGGCAGCCTCGATAGCGATAACCGCAGCAACACCACCAACGATGCCCAGCGCGACGAGAACAACTGAAAGCTGGATGATTAGCTTGGAGCGCTTGGCCTTCTTCTGGTTCTCTTCGCGAAGAGCCTTGGCCTTCTGGCGAGCGGCGTCACGCTGCTCGGAGCGAGTTGGCTTGTGGTTCGAAGTCATGTGTCCCTACCTTGATTCGGTATCAGCTTGGTTACGAAGCTGTATAAGTGTAACCGAGGTGCGATACTTGTACCGCTGGGTCAATTAGATCCAGCATCCGTTCACGAAGGATCGTCCGGCACGTACCGCCGGTGAAGGAGAAAATCATGGCATCAGTGTCATTTCGTAATGCAACCCGCCTATACCCAGGTGGAACCAAGCCAGCAGTAGACAAGTTGAACCTAGAGGTTAGAGACGGCGAGTTTCTAGTTCTAGTTGGTCCTTCTGGCTGTGGAAAATCAACCTCGCTGCGCATGCTTGCCGGCCTAGAAGAGGTAAACGAAGGTGGCATCTTCATTGGTGACCGCGACGTCACCGATGTTCCACCAAAGGATCGCGACATTGCGATGGTTTTCCAGAACTACGCCCTCTACCCACACATGACCGTGGCAGAGAACATGGGATTCGCCCTAAAGATTGCTGGCGTTAGCAAGGAAGAGCGTGCCGAGCGCGTTCTAGAGGCCGCCAAGCTACTCGACCTAGAGCCTTACCTAAACCGCAAGCCAAAGGCACTATCTGGTGGTCAGCGTCAGCGTGTGGCCATGGGCCGCGCGATTGTGCGTAAGCCTCAGGTGTTCCTAATGGACGAGCCGCTATCGAACCTTGACGCCAAGCTTCGCGTCCAAACCCGTACCCAGATCGCTTCTCTTCAGCGTCGCTTGGGTGTGACCACTGTTTACGTTACCCACGACCAGGTCGAGGCTATGACCATGGGTGACCGCGTAGCTGTTCTGAAGGACGGCCTACTGCAGCAGGTGGACACCCCGCGCAACCTCTACGACCGCCCA
>CAZZHB010000106.1:0-4154 GCA_964653615.1 uncultured Aquiluna sp. | reverse complement strand
CTCAACGGCTCGGCGAATCTTGCCCAGCTCGTCCATCAAGTCTTTTTTGTTCTGCAATCTGCCAGCGGTATCAATGATCGCAATATCAGCTTCAGTTGAAAGAGCAAGCTCAACGGCCTGATAGGCCACAGATGCTGGATCTTGACCTTCTTTTTCGGGCCCAACCAACTTGGCATCGGCACGCTGTGCCCAGGTAGCAAGCTGCTCTACGGCTGCTGCTCTAAAGGTGTCGGCAGCGCCAAGGACGACGTTCCAGTCACCGTCTCGTAGCCAACGAGAGAGCTTGCCGATGGTGGTGGTCTTTCCAGCGCCGTTTACGCCAACCACCAAAATCACATACGGCAATTTGCCATCCGACAGATTTAGTGCAGCATCCGAGCGCGTGAGCTTCTTGGTTAGCAGGTCTTTGAGGAGCAGACGCAGTTCGGCATCAGACGATGCACCGGCACGGTTGGCCTCACGCTTTAGCTCTTCAGAAATCTCAAGTGCAGCATCGACACCAAAGTCGGCGCGAATCAAGATGTCTTCTAGGTCATCGAGGTCAACATTCGAGGAGAACAGCGAGCGAACTCCATCGCCCAAGCTGCGCTTAGGAAGTTCAACCTCCTGAACCGCCACAGTTGGTTTGTCGACTGGCTTTGGCTTTTCGACTTTTTGAACTTCAGGCTTTGCGGCCTGTACTTTGACTTCTTCAACCGCTGGCTCTGGGATTACTTCAACAACTGGCTCAGCAACTAAAACCTCTTCGATTACCTCAGGGGTTTCGATTGGCTTATCGCCGCGCAGTCGCTTTAGAAACTTAAACATCAGCGGGTCTTCTCAAGCTTCTGCCCAACCACAGCGCTCATACCGTCCTGGCGCATGGAAACGCCGTAAAGAGCATCGGCAATTTCCATGGTGCGCTTTTGGTGAGTAACGATGATCAACTGCGAAGACTTACGCAGCGACTCAACAACCTCAAGCAAACGCCCGAGGTTCGCATCGTCCAGCGCAGCCTCAACCTCATCGAGCACGTAGAAGGGGCTGGGTCGGGCCTTGAAGATTGCAATCAGCAGCGCAACAGCAGCAAGCGATCGCTCACCACCGGAAAGCAGCGACATGCGCTCAATGCGCTTACCAACAGGCCTAACTGCAACTTCAATGCCGGTGACAAGAAGATCGTCAGGTTCGGTGAGCGATATCGATCCAGTTCCACCGGGGAATAGCACTGGGAAGACTTTTTCAAACTCTCGCCTGGTGTCCTCGAAGGCACTGGCGAAGATTGTCTGCATCTTCTGATCCAGGTCCTTGATGATGCCAATTAGGTCAGCCCTAGCTCTAGTGAGGTCTTCAAGCTGCTCGCTCATGTATTTGTGACGCTCTTCGAGAGCTGCAAACTCCTCCAGCGCCAGCGGGTTGAATGCGCCGAGTTGCGAAAGCTTCTGCTCGGCCTGTCGAACCTCTTTTTCAAGTTCTTCCCTGGTCTGCTCGCCAAGCTCAGTCTCTGCAAGCAGGGTTTCGACGTCGATGTGGAGTTCGTTGGAAACGCGCTCGGTGAGATTCGCAAGATTGAGCCTAAGTTCGTGATTTTGCATCTCGACTTCGTGAACGCCCTGGTTGAGCTCGTTGTAGCGAGCCTCTAAGCCAGCTGCCTGCTGCCTTAGTTGAGTCAGGCGCTCGGTGCGCTGGATTCGCTGTGCCTCGAGTTCGCGAACCTGAGATCGAACCTGGTTAGCCAGCCTTGATGCGGCTTCGAGTGCCGCTGGAATTACCGCCAAAGCCTGTTCTGCCTTAGCCAACTGACCAAGCTTTTCTTCGGTTGCCTTGCGCTCACGTTCTTGTGCGGCAATTGCCTCATTGAGGCGACCCTTGAGGATGGCAACCGACTTACTTGAGGCAATTCTTCGCTCCGAGAAGGTTCCGACATTAATGCGAACATCAAGCTCGGACTGCCTAGCAGCCTCCAGCAAGGCGACAAGTTCAGCGCGCTGAGATTCGTTGCCCTCGACACTTTGTGGTTCTGGCATGCTCCCAAGCTTTTCCTCGGCAGCCTTTGCCTCAAGTTGGGCTTTTTGCTGTGACTCGGCGAGGGCTTCAAGCTCACGTTCGATGCGCTGTTTTTCGTTCTTTGCGGAATCCACCTGCGCGATGATGCGACCGACTCGTTCAGCCCTAGCTGCAAGTTCGGCATCGTGCTGCTGAAGCGCGCTGAGGCTCTCTCGCACTTTGGCTTCGGCATCCGCTAGCGCACTCTTTTGAGACTCCAAGGCGGCGGTGAGCTTTTCGATACTGCTAGCAAGTTCGCTTAGTCGCTTGGCGGCAGATTCCTGCTCAGCCTTTAGCTCTAGCTTCGATGGCTGCTTCGAGCCGCCACCGCGCACCAAGGACTTTGAGACCCAATCACCGTCAACGGTGATGATGTTGGCAGCACCTAATAACTTGGAGTCCAGGGCCTTAGCGGCCTGATCAAGATCCTGCGCGAAGTAAAAACCCTGCAAGACATCAAGCACCGACTGCGGGGCGGTGACAACCGAATCGGCCGCCACCAAACCTTCTACCTCGCGCTTTTTTGCGGCTACCTTGCTGCCATCAGCAACCAAGAATTCTGCTCGGCCTAAGCCTTCGTTCTTCAAATACCTCAGCGCTGCAATCGCCTGGTCCTTGCTGGAGGCGACAATGGCATCGGCCAGAGTTCCCAGCGCTACCGCTACCGCAACCTCGTAGCCTTTTTCAATGCTTACCGACTCCGCAAGCAATCCCTTGATTCCAGAAAGACCAGCATTTCTAACCTCTGAGGAACCGTCTTTTTGCTCGAGAGTCATTCCAAGCGCTGCATGCTTTGCCGCTACCGCATCGCGCTCTCGCTCGGCAGAATGAAGTGCTTCACGGGCTTCATCTAGCTTTAATCGTTGGGCAGATTCCGCAAGCTGCGACTTTTCATAGGCAACTCGGAGCTCTTCGTCGGAGGTGCTGTTGGCGGTTGGCTGAATCTCAGCCTGCTCACCAGAGAGTTGCTCGATCTTCGCGATGGCGTCTTTGAGAGCTGCCTGCAAGTTTTCAATCTGACCGGCAAAACCATCCGCCTTGGAGTGCAAAACCGATACCTGGCTAGCTAATACCGAGCGCTCGCGCTCCTGAGCCTCAACCGCACTGCGCTGCCTTAGGGCATCAGCCTCAAAGGCGGCGAGCGCCGCAGCCGCCTTTAGGCGGTCCTGCTCACGACTTGCCAAAAGTTCAGCGGTTGAAGAGATTTCGGTTTCCAGTTGAGCCAACTCGGCCTCTGCCTGCTTGAGCTGGTTGCCAAGATCGGCAACCTCTATTTCACGAGAAGAAAATTCTTGTCTTCCAATCAGCGAAATGCGCTGCTGGGCTAGGTTCTGCAGATTGCGAAGTTTGGTTTCTTGGGATTCAAAACCAAATAGCTGTTGGCGCAGAGCATCGAGCTCGCCAGAGACCAACTGAGCCTCAAGCTCTTGAATACCGGCTCGGGTTGCAGATAGTTGCTGCTGAGCATAGGAAGACTCGGCTCGACGTTCATTTTCCGACTTTGAGGCATTCTCGAGCTGGTCTTTCAAGAATGAAATCTGAAACGCGAGCAGCTTGGATTTGGCGGCTCTCGCGATGGCGCCAATCTCTTTGGCGGCACGAGCTACCTCGGCCTGGCGGCCAAGTGGCTTTAGATTCCTGCGAAGTTCAGCGGTCAGGTCAGAGAGTCTGGTTAGGTTGGCCTGCATGGCCTCTAACTTGCGCTCGGTCTTTTCTTTGCGCCTGCGGTATTTCAAAATACCGGCAGCTTCTTCAATGAATGCGCGGCGCTCAATTGGAGTCGCACGCAATACGGTGTCGAGCTGGCCTTGACCCACGATCACGTGCATCTCGCGGCCAAGACCTGAGTCGCTAAGCAGTTCTTGAACATCCAACAATCTGCAGGTTTCGCCGTTGATCGCGTATTCGCTGGCACCGTTTCTAAACAGCACGCGAGAGATGGTTACCTCGGAATACTCGATTGGAAGTGCGCCATCGGAGTTATCGATGGTGAGCTGGACCTCTGCTCGACCCAGTGGACCTTTGGTTGCGGTACCGGCAAAGATGACGTCTTCCATCTTTCCGCCGCGCAGGGTTTTAGCTCCCTGCTCACCCATTACCCAGGCCAAGGCATCAACCACATTTGACTT
>CAZZHB010000105.1:0-4162 GCA_964653615.1 uncultured Aquiluna sp. | reverse complement strand
CTCACCGGCAAAGCTAGCCACTCCAATCGAGGCTACCAGCAACTGAAAAACCATGGCTGGCGTGTGGGCCCCGCGCTTGAGTTTGATAAGACCAATTGCGATATTGCTGCTCCAAAGCGCGAACCCAAGAAGCAAGCCAATCAAGAACATTGCCGAGACATAAAACATCGGAGCTTCTGTGAATAAAAGCACAATCGACCAGATCCCCAGACCCCAGATAACCAAAGACTGCAGCGCGATTACGGCTGCGGAAATAACCAACTTGGGACCTAGGTTAGACATTTTGGGTCTTGATTTCCTCTTCCAATTGTGAAACCATCTTGAGGTTGCATCATTGACTTTACCCGCTTGATTGGCGGGATTACGGTTCAAAACTTAGGAATAACAGAACACTATGGATATGACTTGGCTAAACCAGGCCCGTTGCCTCAATGAAGACCCAGAGCTCTTCTTTCCAGTGGGCAACACCGGACCAGCTCTAGAGCAAATCGAGCAAGCCAAGTCCATCTGCCGTCAATGCAACGTAGCGGCTAACTGCCTTGAGTACGCCATCAAAGAGAACCAAGACACCGGTGTTTGGGGCGGCCTCTCAGAAGATGAGCGTCGTTCGCTAAAGCGTCGCTACGCAAGAGCTCGTCGCGCAAGCTAAGAACTTAAAGAAAAAACCCGGAGGATCTAGATCCTCCGGGTTTTTCATTACCCAATTACTTGCGGCGCTTTGACCAAACGTCAAACGCAACTGCCAATAGCAACACCAGACCCTTGATGGTCATCTGGACGTCAATACCGACCGAGTTCAGGTTCATACCGTTTGCCAAGACACCTTGGATCAGACCACCGATCATGGAGCCGGTTACGGTACCGACACCACCCTGAACCGCAGCACCACCGATAAATACCGATGAAATGGCGTCAAGCTCAAATCCGTCACCGGCCTTTGGCACAGCTGAGTTCATTCGAGCGGCAATCAGGACACCCGATAGCGCGGCCAGAGCACCCATGTTTACGAACAGCCAGAAGTTGACTCGGCGAACATTGATACCAGAAAGCACTGCGGCGTTTAGGTTTCCACCGATGGCATAGATGTAGCGACCAAATGGAGTGCGATTCATGATGATGGTGTAAGCCAAGATCAAGACCGCCAAAACAATCAAGGTGATTGGGATGCCGTTTGCCTGTGATAGCTGGAAGCCAACGTAGAGCACCATCGCGCTCAGAATCACATTCTTGATGTAGAACCAGGTGCGTGGCTCTACAACCTGACCGTACTTAATCTTTCCAGCGCGCTGGCGGATAACCGCTACCCACATACCGACGACCGCCAAGACTGTGATAACCAGCGCAGTGAGGTTGTAATCGATTGGGAAACCAATCAAAGTGTTTAGCGACTTTTCCTTGTCGATAAATCCATTACCAATCGCACGGAACTCATCTGGGAATGGACCAATGTTGGAGTTCTGCAGGGTTAGCAGCGCCATACCGCGGAACAGCAACATGCCGGCTAGGGTCACGATGAATGCTGGAATGCCAACATAGGCAACCCAGAATCCCTGCCAGACACCAACTATCGCGCCGACCAAAATTGCGCCGAGAATACCTGCCCACCAAGGCAGAGCTGGAAGCCACTCCCAGCCGTCCTGCTCGAGCGGCCGAACGGTCAAGATACCAGCCACCGCGCCGATAAAGGCGGCGACCGATCCAACCGAAAGATCGATGTGTCCGGCGATGATGACCATGACCATACCGATGGCAAGCACCAAGATGTAGCCGTTCTGAACCACCAGGTTGGAGAAGTTGGTTGGGGTGATCGAAGCGGCGTTTGGCGTGGTGGCTGCAAAGAACAGCACCAAACCAATCAGTGCTAGAAAGATACCGTTTTGCCTAAGGTTTACACCTTGCATTCTGCTGCTGATCGAGTCAAAGAATCCTCGACTGCGCTCAATAAAAGCTGACATCAGCTCCTACCCTTCTCCATTGTCATGTATTTCATAAGTAATTCTGGGGTTGCTTCATCGCGCTTTACTTCCCCGGTGATTCGACCTTCCGCGATTGCATAAATGCGGTCGCAGATGCCCAATAGTTCTGGCAGCTCGGAGGAAATAACAATGATTCCCTTGCCCTCTGCCGCAAGCCTTTGAATGATCAGGTAGATCTCGTACTTTGCACCAACATCGATGCCGCGAGTTGGCTCGTCCAGAATCAAAACATCAGGGTTTACGTTAATCCACTTGGAAAGCACAACCTTCTGCTGGTTTCCACCCGAGAGTTGGCCAGTGATCGACAGCACGCTCGGGGCCTTGATGTTCATGGAGTCGCGGTATTCGCTGGCCTTCTTGAACTCTTCGTTGTTGTTCACAAGACCCATCGAGACAAAAGACTTCAACGATGCCAACGAGATGTTTCGCTTGATGTCTTCAATAAGGTTCAGGCCGTATCGTTTGCGATCTTCGGTGGCATAAGCCAAACCGTTTTCGATCGCCTCGGAGATGGTCTTTACCTTGATCTCCTTGCCAGATTTGTAAACCTTGCCTGAGATGTTGGTGCCGTAGGAGTGACCAAACAAACTTCTGGCAAACTCGGTTCGACCAGCACCCATAATGCCTGCCAGGCCGACAATCTCGCCGCGCTTTACATTCATTGAGATGTTGTCAACGACAATTCGGTTGCGATCAATTGGGTGGTAAGCGTTCCAGTTCTCAACTCGAAGAATCTCTTCACCGATCTCTGGGTGACGAGCTGGGTAGCGGTTCTCCATCTCGCGACCAACCATGCCCTTGATGATGCGCTCCTGGTCGACCTTGTCCTGCTTCATGCGAAGCGACTCAATAGCGTGACCGTCGCGAATGATGGTGGTGGTGTCGGCAATGGCCTCAATCTCATTTAGCTTGTGCGAAATGATGATTGATGTAATTCCCTGGCCCTTTAGGTGGCGAAGCAGGTCCAGCAGGTGAGCTGAGTCTTCGTCGTTCAAGGCGGCCGTTGGCTCATCCAGAATCAAAAGCTTGACCTTCTTGGAGAGTGCCTTGGCAATTTCAACAAGCTGCTGCTTGCCAACACCAATGTCCTTGATGGCGGTTACGGGGTTTTCCTGAAGACCAACGCGAGCCATCAGTTTGGCGGCCTCTTGGTTGGTCTTGTTCCAGTCGATCAGACCGAAGGTCTTGATCTCGTTACCGAGGAAGATGTTCTCGGCAATCGAAAGATATGGGCTGAGTGCTAGCTCCTGGTGAATGATTACGATGCCCTCGTGCTCGGAGTCACGAATGTTAGAAAACTTCTTGACGTTGTTCTCAAAGACGATGTCGCCTGAGTATGTGCCAAATGGGTAAACCCCGGAGAGAACCTTCATCAGGGTTGATTTGCCGGCACCGTTCTCGCCACAGATGGCGTGAATCTCGCCGCGCTCTACGGTCAGGGTGACCTTGTCCAATGCCACTACACCTGGGAAGGTTTTGGTGATGCTGCGCATCTCAAGAATTGAGTTGGACATGTGCGCTCCTTTGTTTCTTTTAGTTATCTAGAAAATCTTGGAGGATTGGCCCCCGAGTTACCCCGGGGGCCAATCTTCGGATCAAGGGTGATTAGCCTAGGTCGGCTTCGGCGATGTAGCCGGAGTCGATTAGCAATTCCTTGTAGTTGTCTACGGTGACGATGTATGGGGTTAGTAGGTAAGAAGGAACTACCTTTACACCGTTGTCGTAAGTGGTGGTGTCGTTAACCTCTGGCTCAGTGCCGTTGAGGATTGCGACTGCCATGCCTGCAGCAACCTTTGCAAGTTCACGAGTGTCCTTGAAGATGGTTGAGTACTGCTCGCCAGCAAGCATTGCCTTGACGGATAGAACCTCAGCGTCCTGACCAACGATGGTTGGTAGGTCGGTGTATCCAGCGTCAGTTAGAGCTGCGATGATTCCGCGGCTTAGACCGTCGTATGGAGATAGCACACCGTGAACGATGGAGCCATCTGCGTAGTTACCTACCAAGATGTCTTCCATACGCTTCTGAGCTACAGCGCCGTCCCAACGAAGGGTTGCAACCTGCTCGATGGTGGTCTGACCAGACTTGACAACTAGAACGCCAGAGTCGATTAGTGGCTGTAGAACGCTCATCGCACCGTTGAAGAAGAAGAATGCGTTGTTGTCGTCTAGGGAACCAGCGAATAGCT
>CAZZHB010000104.1:0-4170 GCA_964653615.1 uncultured Aquiluna sp. | reverse complement strand
GAGAAGGTTCGCGAGTTTGCCAAGGCGGTCATGGCAGCGAAGGAATCCCAGGACCTCAGCTTTGCGCAGTCCAAGGGCTACAGCGACTTGGTTGTGCCACCAACTTTCCCGGTTGTAATCCAAGAGCAGAGCCTGTCTCTAGTGCTCTCAGATCCCGAGGCCAAGATTGACTTTTCGAGAGTGGTTCACGGAGATCAGAGGTTTGTTTACCAGCGCCCGATTGTTGCTGGCGATGAGCTAACTTCCGAACTGACTGTTGCCAGCGTGAAGAGCCTGGGTGGCAATCACATGGTGACCTTCGAAACCGAAATCTTTGATGCTGCAGACAAGCTGGTTTGCACCGCCATATCAACCTTGGTTGTGAGGGGAGAGTAATGCCTGAGTTTGCACAGCTGAATGTTGGCGATGTCGTTGCCGAGCAGGATTACAAGGTAACCAGAGACTCTCTGGTTCGCTATGCCGGAGCATCAGGGGATTTCAACACCATTCACTATCGAGATGACATTGCTCAGGCGGTTGGATTGCCGGGCGTGCTAGCTCACGGCATGTTGACCATGGGCATCTCAATCCAGCCGGTTGTTTCTTGGATCGGTGACGCAGGGAGCATCGTGGATTACGGGGTGAGATTCACTAAGCCCGTTGTCGTGCCACCCCAGGGTCACGCTCAATTGAGCGTCAAGGCGACAGTTGGCGCTCTCGATGCCGAGCTAAACCGTGCACGCATTGACCTCACCACAACCTTTGAAGAGAACACCGTGTTGGGTAAAGCCCAGGCTTGGGTGCAGTTTTGAGTCAAATCCCCACTGAGGCAATGGCCAAATTCACCACCATGAAGGTCGGTGGTAAGCCAAAGTCGCTAACCAAATGCGAGAGCACCGCAGAGCTTTACGCCACCGTGCTGCAGGCTTGGCAAGACGAGTCGAAGTACCAGATTCTCGCAGGTGGCTCCAACACCGTGTTTGCCGATGACATCTCAGATCTCGATGTGATTCTGGTTGCCAATATGGGTAAAGAAATCGTCAATGAGACTGAAGATTCGGTAACTGTCAGGGTCCAAGCGGGCGAAAGCTGGGATGAGTTTGTGGCTTGGGCGGTAAGCAGCGGTTATGCCGGCATCGAAGCCATGAGTGGGATCCCCGGCAGTGTTGGTGCAACTCCGGTTCAAAATGTTGGCGGCTACGGTCAGGAAGTTTCCGAAACCATTACGCAAATTGAGTTTCTCGATTTTGAAACCTTTGAGGTTGAGGTGAAGCCGGCCGAGTTTTTCAAGTTTGCATACCGCGACAGTGCTTTGAAGCATGGCCTCAGAGGCGTTATTGGCTGGGTTGAATTTGAGCTCAAAAAACTAGGTGGGCTGAGTGTGCCAATGGCATCCGGTCAAATCACCAACCACCTCGGTGAGCCCTACGGTTCCCAACTTCCGCTTCAGGTGGTGCGTGACACCGTGATTGAACTTCGTTCATCCAAGGGAATGGTGGTTCAGGACTCGGACCCGTCGAGTGTGAGCTGCGGCAGCTTCTTCACCAACCCCGTGGTGTCCAAGGTCAAGGCCTTGGACTTCCCTCAGGACATGCAGAAGTGGTCAATGGAAGACGGCGAGAAGTTCAAGCTTTCCGCCGGTTGGCTGATTGAAAACTCTGGCATCCCAAAGGGTTACTCACTGCCTGGTTCAAAAGCTAAAGTCAGCGATAAGCACGCGTTGGCGATCACCAATGCCGGTGGTGCGAAGTCCGAAGAAATCATCGAATTGGCAAGGTTTATTCAGGAGCGGGTAGCCGCGACCTGGGGCATCAACCTAGTCCCGGAGCCGAACCTAATCGGGTTTTAGCCAAAGAGCTTCTGAAGCCTCTGGATGCCGGCCACTAGCTGGTCATCACCAAGCGCATAACTCAGGCGAACGTAGCCGGATGGACCAAAAGCCTCACCCGGAACCATTGCAACCTCAGCCGCATCAAGCGCATAATCGCAAAGCTCAAGCGATGAGTTGATCTGCTTGCCACCCCAAGTCTTTCCCAATAGTCCTGAGACATCGCTGTAGATGTAGAAGGCACCCTTCGGGGTTGGGGTGAGGACTCCCGGAACCTTGTTCATCTCGGCAACCGCCAGCTGTCTGCGGCGGTCAAAGGCTGCCAGCATGTCTCTCACAGGCTGCTGGTCACCGGTTAGAGCCGCCAGGGCAGCACGTTGTGAGATGTTGGAAACATTCGACGATAGGTGGGATTGCAGATTTGCCGCAGCCTTTGCTGCATCCGCGGGAGCTACCATCCAGCCAAGGCGCCAACCGGTCATTGCATAAGTCTTGGCAACACCGTTGACCATGATGGTCCGGTCGGCAAGCTCTGGCACCAACTCTGTGATCGAGTGGGCGTAAAGGCCGTCGTAGGTGAGGTTCTGGTAAATCTCGTCTGAGATCACCCAAAGGTTTGGCTTGGAAGCGACCCACTGGCCGATAGCCAGGATCTCCTCCTTGGTGTAGACCGCACCGGTTGGGTTTGATGGCGAGCACATCAAAAGCGCCTTGGTCTTAGGAGTGTAAGCAGCCTCCAACTGGGCAACGGTGACCTTGTAGTCCTGGTCACTGCCAGCAAAAACATCAACCTGCTTGCCACCGGCTAGCTTGATTGCCTCAGGGTATGTGGTCCAATACGGGGCCGGAACCAATACCTCATCCTGCGGGTCCAAGATCACAGCAAATGCTTGGTAAACCGCCTGCTTGCCACCGTTGGTGACAATCACCTGGCTGGCTGAAACCTGAGTTCCCGAGTCACGCTTTGTCTTCTCAACAATCGCCTCGCGTAGCTCTGGGAGACCAGCGGCTGGGGTGTAGCGGTGGTTCTTTGGGTCACGAACCGCTAGAACAGCAGCCTCAACAATGTGTTGCGGGGTGGCGAAATCAGGCTCGCCAGCGGCGTAGGAGATGACATCCTTACCCTCAGCCTTGAGGGCTTTTGCCTTGGCGTCAACTTTTAGGGTTGCACTCTCGGCGATGGCAGCGATTCTCTGAGAAATTCGGTTTGCGGACATGTCTAAAAGAATACTTTGGTTATTGGGCAATGGAGCCAGAATCCCCATTGCATATCCCCGCTTAAAGCCCTAAACTCTTTCAAGTTGACATCTGCCCAAAACTAATCTGGCGAAAATTCAAACTAATAGATTCAATCTAGAAGTCTGTCTTTCTCAGGTGGCACTTGAAACCAAGCCTCGTGCCTGTTAAAGGTTGATGGCGATGGCAACGATAGGGCGGTAGTTCAATTGGTAGAGCAGCGGTCTCCAAAACCGCAAGTTGCAGGTTCGAGTCCTGTCCGCCCTGCGCTAACTAAGAAGGATGACAAATGTCAGAAGAGACTCAGAACGCCTCTGAAGACTTAGTCGAAGCCGCGAAAGCGGAACAGGCTAAGACCAAGAACCCGCTTCAGCGCGCCACGCTGTTTTTCCGTCAAGTTTTAGCTGAGCTTGGGAAGGTAACCAAACCAACCCGCAAAGAGCTCATCAACTACACCGGTGTAGTGCTCGCGTTCGTGGCAGTTGTGATGGCAATCATCAGCGCCTTGGACTGGATCTTCTACAACGTCGTCACCTTCGTATTTTCAAACTAAAGAGGAATTTGTGTCAGACCTAAACTTCAGCGACACCCAGGAAACTGAGCCAATGGCTCAGTCCGAGGACGCAGTGAACGAGAACATCGACCTAGACGAGGCTGATCTAGACCTAGCCGAGGTTGAGGCAGAGCACGAGCTCGATGGCTTCCAGGTTGAGGAAGTTCCAGCCCAGGCTCCAGTCGCAGCCGTTGAGCCAGCCGCCGAGGATGACCCATACCGCAAGTTCCGTCAGGAGCTTCGCGAGCAGCCAGGCAAGTGGTACGTGATCCACTCCTACGCAGGTTACGAGCGTCGCGTAAAGCAGAACATCGAGGTGCGTCGCGCAGCTCTAGCCGGAGGTGACCAGGTCTTCCAGATCGAGGTCCCAATGGAAGAGACCATCGAGATTAAGAACGGCCAGCGCAAGCTAGTTTCCAAGGTTCGCATCCCTGGTTACGTGCTAGTTCGCATGGAGATGACCGAGGACAGCTGGTCACTAGTTCGTCACACCCCTGCGGTTACCGGTTTCGTTGGCAATAGCCAGCACCCAACCCCACTTCGCCCAAACGAAGCTTTCGAGATGCTAAAGCCG
>CAZZHB010000103.1:0-4191 GCA_964653615.1 uncultured Aquiluna sp. | reverse complement strand
AGAATGGTTGCCGCCAAAATAGCCAACTGCTGGTTGGCGCCGAGCTCACCGAGCATGAACGGCAGCGTGGTGTTGACGCCGGAAACGATAAAGCCCTCGAGAGCAAACATCACGGCGAAGACAACCAACAGGGGATCTAGGCGTCCGCGGTTTTTGATGATCTTACGAATTGGTCCAGTGGCATCCGGCACCACTCGCGGTTCAATCTTTGGTAGCGATAGGTGAATCGGTAGCGCCACAATCAGATGCATAACAACCCAGAACCAAACTGCGGTTTGCCAGCTGAAGTTGTCGTGGATGGCTGAGGTCAGCGGCCAGGCGATAGTTGAGGAGAATCCGGCGAGTACTGTGATGCCGGCAATCACCTTGTTGGATTTGTTTCCCAGGAAAACCACTGCGGTTGCAAACGCCGAATCGTAGTTACCCATCGACGCACCGATACCAATGATCGCCCAGGCAATGAACAAAAGCACCGGTTCGGAACTCAATGCCAAAAGTGACAGTCCGAGCGCGAAAGCGAGATTTCCGTAAGGCAGCACTTTTCTGCCGCCGAGTCGATCAATAGCCTTGCCAATTCGAGGTCCAATCAAACCGGAAACCAAGATTGAAACCGTAAAGGCCCAGAAGAATAGTTCGGTTGGGATGCCAAGGTCTTTTGCGATTGGAACCGCCAAAATGGCCGGCAAATAAAAGCCAGAGCCCCAGCCAATGATTTGCGGTATGCCCAGCTTCAAAGTCAGCTTTGTGCTGGTTTGCATGGACACCTCGATGTGATTACTTAGCAAGCTTAGTAAGCAATGGTGGTAGTTTTTGGCCATGAGACCACACGCGATTATCACCGGAGCAAGCTCTGGATTAGGACTGGAATCAGCGAAAGCTCTCTCCGCCGCGGGCTTCAACTTAACGCTGGTTGCAAGAAGAGCGAATCGTCTTGAGGATGTCGCAACTCAGCTGCGAACCGCACATCCAGATCTAGAAATCAAATCTCAGATTCTGGATGTTTCGGATTTCGATGAGGTGAAAGCTTTTGCCGCGGCAATCCAAGAACCCGTGGATGTGCTTATGAACAATGCTGGCCTAATGGGACCTGACTTCAAACTTTCAAAGCAGGGCATCGAGACCCAAATGGCAACCAATCACCTCGGTCACTTTGTGCTCACTGCCGGGCTTTGGGATCAGCTAAACCAGTCCGAAAACCCAAAGGTTATTTCACTAAGTTCCGTGGTGCATCGCAGAGGGAACCTAGACAAAGTCGACCTGGAATCTTTGCGAGGCTCAGACGAATCCAAATACAACCGCTGGCAAAGATATGCCGACACCAAGCTCGCTTGTCTCTACTTCGCTAGAGAGCTTGAAATTCGTGCCAAGAAAACTGGCAGCAAGGTGCAATCGATCGCGGCTCACCCCGGCTGGGCGGTAACCGGCCTGCAGGAGAACTTCCCACACGTGCTTGACCCGTTTGCCCAAACGGCTGCTCAAGGCGCACGCAGCCAGATCCTGGCAGCGCTTTCTAAGGAGATAATTTCGGGTGATTTTGTCGGCCCAAGGTTCGAACTCTGGGGAAAGCCCAAGAAGATTTCTGGCTCAAAGCGCTCGCATAACCCTGAGGTTGCCGGCAAGCTCTGGGAGCTCAGCGAGCAACTTACCGGGGTGAAATTCCTGGCTTAGAGGTAGGCTTCTAGGAGATTTCAAGGAGTTCTCTTGCAGCCACTAAACCCGGAAGCCATCGTCGGTTCTCGGATCACAAACCAAAGCCTTAGGCGTTGGCTTCACTCGCTACCGGGCGTTGACAAGGTTGGCCTTGAGGCTCGGGCCGCAGCCCTTGGAACCAGATCAATCAAGACCACTTCAAAAGCTTGGGCACTTGATGCCGCCATCAAGATGATGGACCTGACCACCTTGGAGGGCATGGATACTCCTGAGCGAGTTCGAAGCCTTTGCCTCAAAGCGCTCACACCAGACCCGACCGATTTGGACTGCCCGAGACCTGCCGCCATTTGCGTATACGGTGACATGGTCAAGCACGCCAAGAAAGCACTTGGCGATAGCGGAATCTATGTCGCCGCGGTGGCCACTGCTTTTCCATCTGGACGCGCAAGCGTCCCGGTTAAATTGCTCGACACCAAGGATGCGGTTAAGGCCGGTGCCGATGAGATCGACATGGTGATTGATCGCGGTGCATTCCTAAGCGGCAATTACCTCGAAGTTTTCAAGCAGATTCAAGCGGTGAAAGAGGCTTGCCGCAGAAGCGATGGCACATACGCTCACCTGAAGGTAATTCTTGAAACTGGCGAATTGCAGACCTACGACAATATCCGCCGCGCCAGCTACCTTGCAATGCTCGCCGGAGGCGATTTCATTAAAACTTCAACCGGCAAGGTGGGCGTAAACGCAACCATTCCAATCACCCTGTTGATGCTGCAAGCGGTAAGAGACTGGTATGACCAGCACGGTGTTTTGATTGGCGTAAAGCCGGCCGGAGGTATTCGCACCGCCAAAGATGCAATCAAGTATTTGGTCGTTGTGAAAGAAACTGCGGGTGAAAAGTGGCTTAACCCGGACCTATTTAGATTTGGTGCATCGAGTTTGCTAAACGATGTTTTGATGCAGCGACAGAAACTAAAGACCGGCAACTACTCCGGCCCCGATTACGTGAGCGTGGACTAAGGAAAATGATGTTCGAATACGCAGCAGCACCCGAGTCTCAATCTCTTGTGAAGTTCAAAGACAGCTACGGCCACTTCATCGATGGCAAGTTCCTCAAGCCGGGCAAGACCTATCAGACCATCAACCCTGCCACCGAAAAGGTACTAGCCGAGATTACCCACGGCACCGAAAAGGACATTGATCTGGCGGTCAAGGCCGCTAGGCACGCCTACGAAAAGGTTTGGTCAAAACTTCCAGGTGCTGAGCGAGGCAAATACCTCTACCGCATCGCCCGCATCATTCAGGAGCGGGCTCGCGAGCTGGCAGTTGCCGAGACTCTAAACAATGGCAAGCCAATCAAGGAAACTCGCGACGTTGACATTCCTCTGGTGGCAGCCTGGTTCTTCTACTACGCCGGATGGGCAGACAAACTCGAGTACGCAGGCTTGGGGCCAAACCCCAAGGCTCACGGTGTAGCCGCTCAGGTCATCCCATGGAACTTCCCGCTGATGATGTTGGCTTGGAAGATTGCTCCGGCCCTGGCCGCTGGAAACACGGTCGTGCTCAAGCCAGCCGAAACCACACCGTTAACCGCGATGCTGTTTGCCGAGATCTGCCAGCAGGCTGAATTACCAGACGGTGTGGTAAACATCGTGACTGGTTTTGGTGACACCGGTGCGGCCCTTGTTGGCCACGAGGACGTGAACAAGGTTGCCTTTACCGGCTCGACTGAAGTTGGTCGCAGCATTGCGCGCCAGGTGGCTGGCACTAATAAAAAGGTCACCCTAGAGCTTGGTGGCAAGGCTGCCAACATCGTGTTTGACGATGCACCGCTGGACCAGGCGGTTGAGGGAATCATCAACGGCATCTTCTTCAACCAGGGTCACGTCTGCTGCGCCGGGTCAAGGCTCTTGGTTCAAGAGTCCATCCAGGATGAGCTTCTAAAGAAGCTGCAGCGCCGCATGGAGAGCTTGCGTCTAGGCGACCCGATGGACAAGAACACTGACATCGGTGCCATCAACTCCAAGGCGCAGCTAACGAAAATTGAAGCGCTTGTGAAGCAGGGTGAGAAGGAAGGCGCCCAGCGCTGGTCACCGGCTTGCGAGATTCCGAAGAATGGTTTCTTCTTTGCCCCAACTTTGATGCTCGGTGTCAGCCCTGCAAACACAGTCGCTCGCGAAGAGATCTTTGGGCCGGTGCTTTCGGTGATGACCTTCCGCACTCCGCAGGAGGCGGTCACCAAGGCAAACAACACCGAGTTTGGCCTAAGTGCCGGGATCTGGACCGAGAAGGGTTCGAGGATCCTCAAGCTCGCGGATCAGCTAAATGCCGGAGTCGTCTGGGCCAACACCTTCAACCAGTTCGACCCAACCAGCCCATTTGGAGGATTTAAGGAATCTGGCTACGGCAGGGAGGGCGGCAAGCAAGGACTTGCTGCTTACCTGAAGGGAGGCTACTGATGCGTCTAGACGTGAGAAAGACCTACAAGCTCTTCATTGGCGGCAAGTTCCCGCGCTCCGAATCCGGTCGGGTTTACCCGGTCGC
>CAZZHB010000102.1:0-4204 GCA_964653615.1 uncultured Aquiluna sp. | reverse complement strand
TTGCGTAAAGGAATGCCTTTAGAGCCTCGCGGTTGTTGTCGATTGAGTCCTGGGTAACCACGAATGCCTCGGCTACGAATGGAAGTCCGTTGTCAGCAAACAGTAGGTTGGTGACCTCAAAGCCCTGGTTTGCAACGGTGATGGATTCGTTGGTTACGTATGCCAAGAAGCCGTCAACCTCGCCGTTTACCAGTGGTGATGGGTCATACTCAACTGGAACCTTGGTCACCTGAGATGCGTCGATGCCGTTGGCAGCCAACAGTGCGTCAAACAGGGTCTCGTTTCCACCGGCCTGAACACCAATGCGCTTACCAATTAGGTCCTGAGCGGTCTGGATGTTTGCACCGTCCTTTAGGGAAAGAATGGTGAATGGGTTCTTCTGGTAGGTAGCACCGATGATCTTTAGTGGTGCGCCTTCTTCGAGAATGACTGGGGTGACTGCGACCGCATCGGTTAGACCGACCAATGCATCTCCGGCTAGGACAACAGCTGCAGTAGCGGTTGGGCCAGCGATGAAGTTAACCTCTGAGAAGCCAGCCTCGGCGTAGTAGCCCTTGCTGTCAGCGAAGTACTCGCCAGCAAATTCGGCATTCTTGATCCAGCTGAACTGAACGTCCAGCTTGCCAAAGTCGGACTCAGAAGCGCTCTCGGTTGCTGCGCAACCAGATAGTGCTACGGATGCAACCGCAGCGGTTGCGACTAGCGCCATAAAGCGCTTGCGTAGTGAAGTAAATGCCATTGGGTGTTGTTGCCTCTCGGGTAGGGGAAATAAGTCGAAGAACATCCGACCACAACTTTGTTTCCGTTGTATTAAACCAGTAAAAAACTAAAAAACCGGCTGTTGCTGCGTAATGCAGTGAATTCCTCCGCCACGAGCAAATAATTCTCTGGCGTCGACCAGCACAATTTCCCTACCCGGGTACACCTCTCGCAGGATTGCCTTGGCTTCTTTGTCCCTCGGGTCATCAAATGAACAAAGCAGAACCCCGTTATTGAGCACATAGTGATTTATGTAGCTGTAGTCCACAAACCCTTCGTGATCAGAGAGCGTTTCTGGGGCTGGCACTGAAACAACCTCGAGGCCAGCCCTGATAAATGTCTCTCGGACTTCGCTCGAAACTTGATAGTCGGGGTGGTTTGGGTTTTTTTGATCGTGGTAAAGAACTCTGCCGTCGGGTGCGAAGCAAGCCACGATGTCGACGTGCCCTTGGGTTCCGAATTCTTCGTAATCACGGGTAAGCCCACGCTTTAGCCAGATCGCCTTTGATGTTCCGAGCCTTTGGTGAATCTCCTGCTCGACCTGCGCTTTGCTCCAGTTTGGGTTTCTGCCTTTGCCCAGTTGAACGGTTTCGGTAAGCAACACCGTGCCATTTTCTGAAATGTGGATGCCACCACCCTCATTCACTAGCTCAGAGTCAATTTGGATTGCTGAGACCTGGTTCGCAATCTCAGTGGCCAAGAGCGCATCCTTGCCAAACTTCGCCCAGCCCTGAGCACCCCAGCCATTGAAGACCCAGTTCACCGCGCCTAACTTGCCATCATCAACCACAAAAGTTGGACCCGAGTCGCGAATCCAGGCGTCATCTAGCGGGATAGGAATCAATTCAATTTGGCCAGAAAGGTATCGCTTCGCAATGGCTTCATCGCCCGGGTTTACGACAACGCTGACCTTTTCGAACTCACTTGCCTGATTGGCAACATTTGCCCAGGTTGATCTAGCTGCTTCGTGCTCGCTCGCAGTGTCGCCAAGCGTGTAGCCGGCGGTTGGGAAAGCAACCCAGGTGCGCTCGTGTTTGCCCCACTCCGGGGGCATCTTCCAAGTCATTTGTTTAGCCCTGGAATTCCGCCATTCACACCCTTGCCGCCTTCACCACGCTCATTGACTCTTTTGTTAGTCAGTGAACCGTAGGTGTCAGGACGCCTGGTGCCAAAAAACGGAAACAGTTCTAGCCAGTCGCGACGCTGGTCCAAGTCAAGGTCCGCGACCAAGACCTCATCGCCCTCCCTAGCTGCCTGAGCCAGGATTCTGCCGTATGGATCGACGATGAAGCTTGAACCGTAAAAATTGACGATCCCTTCGTTGCCCCAGCGATTTGGAACCACAATGAACAGACCGTTCGCGATTGCATGACCAACGATGGTCTGTCGCCACAGCGGTTCAGTGTCGAAATCGGGATGATCAGGCTCTGATCCGATTGCGGTTGGATAGCACAGGACATCGGCGCCTGCAAGGCCGTAGGCTCTGGCAACCTCAGGGAACCACTCATCCCAGCAGGTTGGCAATCCGAGCTCGGGGGAGCCAGGTAAATCAAGTTTGTAAGTTGGGTAAGGGTCTTGGTTAGGACCCTCTTGGAAATACTTATCCTCGAAGTAGCCCTCGGTCACAGGGATGTGAAGTTTTGGTGTGCGACCAACCAGTTGTCCTTGTTCATCAATCAAAATTGCGGTGTTTAGACCTCGGCCATCCGCAAATCCAGTGGCCTCATAAAGAGATGCGTGAATAAAAATCCCAAGTTCTTTGGCGAGGGTAGAAACAAATCGATAGGTTTCTCCACCTAGCAAGGGCTCTGCGGTGTCACTTGGAACACCGGTTGGGCAGACATCTGCTGGGTAGCGCGAGAGTGTCAGTTCCGGCAAAAAGACAACTTTTGCCCCAGCCTCGTGTGCTTTTCTGATTCCAAGTTCCAAGTTGGCGCGATGTTCATTCTCATCATCCCGCCAGCTCACTTGGACGGCAGCCACCCTAACCACCGCGCGTTCTGGGGCATGCTTGCGAGCGGGCGACTCTAGGTTTCTGGCAATAGTGAGTTTCATGACTACTCCATGGAATCGAGAATCTTCACGAGATCCTCATATTTGGTTAGTGGATTGACAATTGCAAATCGGGTGTTTGGCTTGCCCTGGTGGCTGGATGGAACCACGAAAGCAAACTGGTCGCTCAGGAGCTTTTCTGACCAAACCTCATAATCCCTAAGCTCCCAACCGATGCGCTCAAAGACCACGACCGATAGCTGCGGGTCTCGCACCAGCTTTAGGTAACTACGGTTGGAGATTTCTTTGGCAATCTGGTGAGTGAGCTTCACGTTCGCGGAAATTGCCTGGCGATAAAGCGAAACTCCGTGACTTGCCATCGAGAACCAAAGCGGCAAACCCCTGACTCTTCTGGTGAGGTTGAAACCGTAGTCGCTTGGGTTGAATTCACCTGAGTGAGTCAAAACGTCCAAGTACTCACCGTGTTGGGTGTGAGCGATTCGGGCATACTCTGGTTCGCGGTAGACCAGAGCACAGGCGTCAAATGGCGCAAAGAGCCACTTGTGCGGATCCACTATGAATGAATCGGCATTTTCTACACCCTGGTAAAGGTGCTTGAGTTCTGGGGCCAGAATTCCAGCCAGTCCGTAAGCGCCGTCAACGTGGAACCACAGCCCGTTTGCCTTTGCCACCTCACTGATGCCCTGTAGGTCGTCGACGATTCCAAAGTTGGTAGTGCCTGCCGTTCCAACAATGGCAAATGGCGTAAGTCCCTGTTGCTTGGCTTCAATCACAGCCTCCTCGGCAGCTGCTTTACCGAGAGATCCGCTCTCGCCAGCCTTGGCAATCACCACTTCGCAGTCCATGACCTTAGCAACGGCCTTGATTGAGGAGTGAGCCTCAGAGCTGCAAATAATTGCCCAGCTTTGCTTGCCGAGAATCGCCTTGGACTTCTCTCTTGCCGCCACCAGTGCGCTTAGGTTGCCAAGGGTTCCGCCCTGCACAAACAATCCACCAGAACCCGCCGGCAAGCCGCACTCGGCAGCTAAGAAACTCAAGACCTGGTTCTCGGCATAAACCGCTCCGGCACCCTCTTTCCAGCTGCCGCCATAGATGGAGCTAGCCGAGACCACGAGGTCAAACATGGTGGAGAGCTCAGTTGGAGCAGTTGGGATAAACGAAAGATAGTTTGGGTGATCGGTCGAGATGGTTGCTGGAGCTAGCACATCTTCAAATAGTTTGAGCGCGGCTTCGCCACCCAGACCTGCTTCGGTGATGGTTTGTCCGGCAAGAGCGGTCAATTCCTCAAAGGACCTTGGACCATCCAGCGGTGGATCGATGTCAATTCGATCGGATGCATAGTGGAAAATGGCGTTTCTCACCCTGGGGTTGCTACCCGATTGGTGCATGGCGTCTGTCACAGGTCTCCTTCGACGGATACCTACTCTACTTA
>CAZZHB010000101.1:0-4247 GCA_964653615.1 uncultured Aquiluna sp. | reverse complement strand
TGGAGATGGTTGCAGTGCTTAAGACCGAGCACGGCTTAGGACATGGTCACGCCAATGCCCTGGTTGCCTACTATCGGGCCAAGCATCTATAGCGAACCGCAGAACCAAAACTCTCAACTAAGCGACCTAGCCTCTCAACAAGATTGCACAGAAAAGGTAAGTTAGAAAACAGCGCCAGCAACTTAGATTTTGATACCTGGAGGGGCGGGTTTCGATGGAATTCCACGATCAGATTGCAGTTAGCGATCTTGCGATAGCCAAAGCTCAAATTAAAGAGGCCTTAACTCGAGACAACTGTAGGTTGTCTGAGGAATCTTCCACCCGCATAACCGCGAAACGCGGATCTCAAGCCAAATTACGTCTCGCGGGTGGAATGTTGGTGGACATAAAAACCTTTCCAGTGAAACTTGCGTTGGAATTCAGCGCGACATCCGGCCCCGGAGTCATAAAGGTTTCGGGTTTTGATGATCTTGGATTTGGGCTAATGATTGGCATGGAAACTAAGTATCAAAATGCCGTGATAAACATCATGGCGGTGGCCGTTGACTCCATTTCAAATGTGAGGGTCAACAATGCCAACGACATTTCTCATGCCTCAGGGCCCACCCAATCCAGGTTTTGCTCCCAGTGCGGAGCACCGCTAAAGCCGAACGCAAAATTCTGTTCAGGTTGTGGGCAGCCCGTCTAAATAGACAGAACCCACAGAATTGAAAGTGGACCTCAAGCCTGAATCACTAATGTAGAAGTTGGTAAGTAGCCAGGGGGAATAATGCCATTTTGTTCGAACTGTGGAACCGAGGCCGGAACCGGCTCGTTCTGCACCAATTGCGGTAAGTCGGTTCCTAGCGGCAGCCCCGATCAAGACCATTTCGCCCCGCCCCCACCTTCGATTGTTGCTCCGCCTCAAAACTATTTCGAGCAAGGACAGCCCAAGAAAACCTTCCCGAAAAAAGCTCTTTTGGCGGTCGGAGGCGGTTTGGCTGTGTTGGTTGTTGGGGTCATCGTTCTTACTTCAACACTTACAACTCCGCTGAAGTTGGATGCAGCTACTGCAGAAGAAGTCTTGTTTTCTGCTTTTGATTTCTCGGTTGAACTAGGGCCTGCCGAAGATCCACTATCTATTTCAGAATCTGAAAACCCAATATTCGGTGTCGGTGAACAGTGCGAACCAGATGCTCGACTTTCTGGACTCATTGCTTCAAACGGAACGCTTCTAGCGACCCGAGACCTCAACAGCATCAGTGATTCCGGCATTTACGTGCACCAGGACATCATCGAGTTCGACAGCGTGGAGTCCGCCGTGCAGTTCCTGGAAGTGACTCGGGAAGGCCTCGCCTTCCCGGATTGTGAATACAACAACGTTGACGAGAGCAGTTCATTCCTAACCGAATTTTCTGTCCTAGGGGACACCCAGGGTGTCTACGGTGTTGGCAGTGAAGATTCAGTGGTCTGGGCAGAGGCCCAGCAGATCATCGCATTTGAGCTTGATTTTGATCTTTCGAGTGACTCCCAAACCGCGGTTGTGAGGCAGAACAACTATGTCTTGGTTCTTCATGGAACTGTTTATCGCGACACCGACGCCTTTGGCTCGGTTAGGGATCTGGAGAATGACTTCGCCATTATCGTCAAGCAGTTTGTTTCGGGCAAGAAGGTCAACTAAAGCGCCTAAGATACGTTCACAACAACGCGCGGCTGTAGTAAAAAATCTAGTCCTACCGTCTTGCTGATGAGCGTGTCGAACTAGCGCTAGTCTGATTACGAATGCACAGTCAAGGGGGAGTCATGGCGTTCTGTTCAAATTGCGGAGTAGATGCTGGTAGTGCCAGTTTCTGCACCAGTTGTGGCAAGGCAGTGCTGTCAAGCCCAGCTGAGAGCGCAACTTTCCAAACCACACCGTTTCAGGAGGCCCCAAGTTCTCCAGCTAAGCGAATTCCAACAAAGATCTTGATCCCGATTGGAGTCGCAGCAGCGGTACTAGCCGTGGGAGTCGTGATCTTCTCCTCATCGCTTCCGACTCCGCTCGAGACCGCCTACCAGGACTGTGGTGGCGAGTACCTGGCTGGAATAACAATCGCGGATGACGGCAAGAGCATGTTGCTTGACATGCAGGGCGAAGAAGACCTATTCGGAGCGGATTATTCAGATATTTCTTGTGTGCTTAATGCATTAGAAGTTCCTGAGATTGTGTCTTCTCAGATCAGCATCACAACCTCACTAATGGGCGTTCAGACAGCTGATTGGTCTGGAATAACTGCCAGTTGGACCTATCATCCGGACCTCGGACTGGACATGACATTGAAGATGAACTAGGCGGGTATCAACCTGTTGGGGAACGCTCTTCTATCGATTGAAATCTGATAGTTTTCTCTTGAAAACAAGGGGGATTCAATGTTTTGCACTTCATGCGGCTCATCGACTGCCGGACTAAGCTTCTGTTCAAATTGCGGCACCGCTGTTGTTCAAAAATCGGCCCCCGTTCAAACTCAGGCGCAGGCTTCCCAAGTTTCACCTGTCGTGAACCAGGTCTACCAAAACAGCGGATACGCAGCCCAGGGATACGCTCCTGGGGCTCAGGCTGGTTACATTCAGGGTTCGCCAGGGATGTCCTTTGGAGATGCAGTTTCTAAATTCTTCAAAGATTATGCAAATTTCAAGGGACGCTCTAGAAGAAGCGAATATTGGTTCCAGTATCTATTCACGACTCTCGTCCTGTTTGGAACGAGCGTTCTCGCAGCGGTAGACATGGGCCTCACTTATGTCATAGCGGCATTTGCTTTCCTGATTCCGAGTCTCTCGTCAATTTCGAGAAGGCTGCACGATACCGATAAGTCTTTCGGTTACTTCTTTTTCGCGTTAATCCCGATTGTCGGATGGATTCTGCTAATTGTTTGGCTAGCCTCCGATAGCAACCGAGGGCCCAATCGCTACGGACTGTCCGTCAAGTATTAGAGGACCTAGGTCGCAACTAAATGCTATGCGGCCAACACGTGGCGGGCAAAGTTGTCCAAGATAGCCTGCCAGCCAGCCTTCTGCATCTCGGCCGAATTTTCTTCTTCGGCCTCAAACTCCACGGTTACCTTCACGCCACCATCTCCCTGCTCGAACTTCACAGCCGCAGTTCGGTCACCAAAGGCATATTCAATTAGCTCGTGATTGACGATGTTGGTGTATTCACCTTCGAAATCAAAGCCAAAGCTGCCGTCTTTAGCCTCCATGCGCGAAGAGAACTTGCCACCAGGGCGAAGATCTACGGTCGAGGAAGTGGTGTGCCAGTCATCTGAGGCAGCATTCCACTGCACGATGTCTTCAGGGGTGACGTAAGCATCCCAAACCTTCTCGATGGGTGCGGCCACAGTGACGTCAACGATTATCTGCATCACAAGAGTTTAGAACTTCAAAGCGTTGAAGGTTTGAATCTTCTTACTTGGTGAAGATCAAGTCCACGCGTCGGAATTGGCTTCCAACCTTCTTGTTGTTTTGGTAGCTCGAAGAAACCACCTTGATACCTTCCTGCTTTGCGAAGTTGCAGACCGCAACAGCACGCTTCATTGCTAGGCGAGCATCAGACTTGAGAATTGATGGGCCCTGGGTGTGGCCTACACACTGCAACGACTTGCTGCCCTTGTTGGACTTGAAAATCTTGATGAGTGAGTTCTTCATATCTGTTGACAGCACCGCGGATCCTGGCTTGAAGCCGGTGATCTTCGAGGTTTTCTTGATCACAGTGACTGGCTTGCTTCCCTTTACGACAAGCTCCTTCTCATAGCGAAGGATGGTCTTGTCGGTTAGGTGAATTAGAACAGCGTGGGAACCGGCTGCAAGTTGAGGTGCAGTGAGGATGATCATCTCCGAAGTCTGAGAAACGATACGCGTTTCAACTCCTCCGATTACAACCTTGCCAATGCCCTTGAGGAATGTGCCTCGGATGAATATCTGTTTGCCGTCAACCGAGAAGCTGACGCTAGAGATGATTGGAGCGGATTCACTTGGCTTCACGGGGTCGGTGACAACACTGCCACCGGAGGTTTGTGGTGTTGACGAGTTGTATGAGGCGACGGTGAAGACACCCTGAATCTCGGTGCTGGATCCAGCAACGTTCTGAGCCGCAATTGCAAAGACGTAATTGCCCGGGGCGGTCGGAAGCGCAATCTCACAGAATGTGTCAGTTGGGTTAGCAAACAAACAAGGACTGTTTCCAACTACCGCCGAGTAGGTGGTAATAGCGGCACCACCATCGCTAATTGGAG
>CAZZHB010000100.1:0-4247 GCA_964653615.1 uncultured Aquiluna sp. | reverse complement strand
AAACCGACTCGACCAATGCGCCATCAAATAGCTTCCAGAGGAACTTGATGGTGTCGCCCTTATCGGTTTGCAAGCGCTTCACCTGAGTCAGAAGCGGTGGCAAGACCTTCTGGACCAACTCGGCTCGACCTTCCTTTGGAAGATCGGTCATGGTCTCAGGGTCTGAGGAGTAGTGGGTGAAGTAGTGGGTGGAAATCTGCTTGGCCCTAAAGCCTTCGATGCCTAGTTCTTTGATTCGCTCAGTACGGTCCGCGATGGAAAGATCTGCTAGGTGAACAGGGGGCTTACCGCGCTTGACCTCGGCAAATTGCAACAGCGGCTTGCCCTCAGCATCTTTACGCTGAGTCCAGCCCTCGGTTTTTGGCCTTACCTGTTTCTTATCCACCGGCTAAGTCTAAGTTGTTAGACCAAGTACCCAATTGTTTGCAGGGTAAACTCGCCCGTGTGAAGATCCTCGTTATCGGTTCTGGCGCCAGAGAGCACGCGATTGTCAAGGCCCTGCTGCGCACCGGCACCCCGCGCGAAAACATTGTCTGCGCTCCCGGTAATGAGGGCATTGCCCGTGAGGTAGCAGTCAGGCCCGAAATTGTCGCGACCGACAAGCTGGCCGTGGTCAAGCTAGCTCATGAGGAAGCTGCGGATTTGGTCGTCATTGGCCCAGAGGCTCCGTTGGTCGCAGGTGTTGCCGATGCTCTTCGCGAGCAAGGCATCGCGGTGTTTGGTCCCAACCAGGCTGCAGCAGAGCTTGAGGGAAGCAAGCAATTTGCCAAAGAAATCATGGCTGCAGCCGATGTTCCAACCGGCATGGCCTATGAGTGCTCGACGATCTCAGAGGTTGAGCAGGCCATGTCTCAGCTCGGTGCCCCCTATGTGATCAAGGCCGATGGCCTTGCAGCAGGCAAAGGTGTGATTGTCACCTCGGATCGCCAGGAAGCCCTGGAGCACGCACAAAAATTCATCGCCGACGGCGTTTTGGTTGAAGAGTTTTTAGACGGCCAAGAGGTGTCACTGTTCTTCCTTTCCGACGGTAAGCACGTCATGCCGCTGAGCCCAGCGCAGGACTACAAGCGCGCTTTTGATAATGATGAAGGTCCAAACACCGGCGGCATGGGTGCCTACTCACCGCTGCCTTGGTTGCCTGAGGGATTTGTTGAGGAGATCACTCATCGTGTTGCCCAGCCAACCGTCGACGAGCTCTATCGCCGCGGCACCGAATTTGTTGGACTGCTCTACTGTGGCTTGATCGTCACCGCCAAGGGCGTGAAGGTGATTGAGTTCAACGCTCGTTTTGGCGACCCCGAAACCCAGGTTGTGCTCAAGCGTCTAAAGAACAACCTGGCAGATCTACTTATGAGGAGCGCTACTGGCAAGCTCGATGTCGGTCCAGAGGCAACTTTCTCCAACGAGTGTGCGGTGACTGTGGTGTTAGCGTCCGAGGGTTACCCGGTGAGCAATGCGCCAGTGCGCGAGGTTACCGGGATTGATAGTGCTGAATCAGTTGAAGGCGTCGAGGTTTGTAAGGCAAGTCCAACCGGTCGAGTGCTATCGGTGGTGGCCTCCGGCAAGAACTTCCAGGAGGCCAGAACCCTGGCCTATGAGGGAATGTCTCGAATCCAGCTTCAGGGCGGGCACTTTAGGCACGATATCGCGCTCAAGGTTGTGAGCTAGTGGAGGGCTTCAACCACATCTACTCGGGCAAAGTCCGAGAGCTGTACCTTCCCCAGGATGACAAATTTGCGCACCTCGTTTTGATTGTTGCCTCCGACCGAGTCAGCGCCTTTGACCATGTGCTCAGGCCGGAAATTCCTGGCAAGGGTGAGAACCTAACCGCGATGACCAACTGGTGGTTTGATCGGCTTGATATTCAGAATCATCGATCGAACGAATTGGCTGTGCCGCAAGAGGTTTCAGGGCGAGCCATGATTGCCAAGAAGTTGGAGATGTATCCAATCGAGTGTGTGGTGCGCGGCTATCTGTCTGGCTCAGGCTGGAAGGAATATCAACAAACCGGTTCGGTCTGCGGCATTGCGCTGCCGGAAGGTCTTGAATTCGGAGATCGACTTCCCCACCCGATTTACACGCCTGCCTTCAAAGCCGAACAGGGTGAGCACGACGAGAACATCACGTTTGCCCAAAGTGTTGAGCTGGTTGGGAAAGAGATTGCGGAGCGACTCAGGGATGAATCGATTCGCATTTTTATCGCTGCATCCCAGCTCTGTGAAAAGGCCGGCTTGATCTTGGCCGACACCAAATTTGAGTTTGGCAATGACCCACGCACCAACCAACTAACCCTCGGTGACGAAGTGCTCACCCCAGACTCATCGCGCTACTGGGATAAAGAGGTATGGGAGCAAGGCATTAGGGATCAAAGCTTCGACAAACAAATTGTTCGCAACTGGTTGGCAGCGAACTGGAATCAGGTCGGTGAACCACCTGAATTACCTAACGAAATAGTCTCAATTACCGCGAAAAAGTACCAAGATTTGCGTGAGCGGCTAACCGCTCTTTAGTTAGTTATAGAGTTGTGAGGTGCTAACAACACCGCTTAATGACGAGCATGTTTCCCTGGGTGCAACCTTTACCGATTTCGGTGGCTGGAACATGCCAGTTCGCTACGGCTCGGATCTAGATGAGCACCACGCGGTTCGCAAAAGCGCAGGCCTTTTTGACATTTCCCACATGGGCGAACTTCGCGTCGTTGGCGAAGAGGCAACCAAGTTCTTAGACAAGATTCTTGTGTCTGACATTTCAAAATTGACCATCGGTCAGGCCAAATACACCATGATCTGCAATAGAGATGGCGGCATCATCGATGACCTAATCGTCTACAAGATGGCGGACGAGGATTATCTTGTGGTGGCGAATGCCTCCAACCGTCACGCGGTGTTGGTCGCGATGCAGGATATGGCCGACTACGGTTTCAAAATCGACATTTTTGATGAGACCGAAGACTGGGCACTGGTTGCAATTCAGGGCCCCAAAGCTAAAGACATTTTGGCCAAGTTGGTAGATGTCGATCTCGCAGGTTTGAAGTACTACTCGATCGCGCCGGCAAACCTTGGCGAGGTCCCGGTCTTGCTGGCCCGCACCGGCTACACCGGCGAAGACGGCTTCGAGATTTTTATCCCCGTTGACGCAGCGGTTGCAATCTGGCGCCAGCTGCTAACTGCAGGTGGCTCTGAACTTCTACCCTGCGGTTTGGCTGCTCGCGACACCCTGCGACTAGAGGCAGGCATGCCGCTGTATGGGCACGAATTGTCTCGAGAGCTCACCCCGTTTGAGGCCAACCTCGGCAGGGTGGTTGCCTTCGACAAGGGCGATTTCAACTCCAAGACCGCATTGCAAAAAGTCCTAGATCAGAAACTTAAGGTCAAGCTCTTTGGCATCAAGGGTGAAGGTAAGCGCGCGGCGAGAGCGGACTATGAGATTTTTCTGCCAGGTGGCGAGCAAGCAATTGGCAAGGTGACCTCGGGAGTACTTTCGCCAACTCTTGGTTATCCAATTGCGATGGCATACCTAAAAGCAGACTTGGACTTAGCTCCCGGCACCGCGCTGGAAGCTGATGTTCGTGGCACCCGAATTCCCTATGAAATCGTAAAACTCCCGTTCTACAAGGCAGAGAGATAAAGATGGCAAATCCAGAAAACCTTCAGTACACCAAAGAGCACGAGTGGGTGCTAGTAGACGGCGATGTTGCCACCGTCGGAATTACTCAGTATGCAGCTGATGCCCTGTTGCGGATCGCTTCATGATCCGCCGGGGTCAGGTCATTGATGTGCATTACCAGCGATCCCGGCCACCCTTCCGCCGCGCGTTCGATCCTGGTACGTAGCGCGCCCTCTGGTAGCCGCTGTGCGATCAATTGCCAGTGATAGATGCTGGAGGTCATTTAGGGGTCTCCTGCGCCGCTGTGGGCGATCCTGGCGCGTCTAGCCGCGCAATCCTGCATCCTGGAGAGTTGCATACCCCGGAATGGAGAACCCGAACACTCCCGCCATCTCCGAGAGGAACAGTTCTACCAGGGTCATAGCGCCTACCGTCACCGGGTCGCGGTTCGGGTCGGTCCACACAATCTCTACTGCCATGATCCCGGCGTCTGATAGCGCGTTGGCGCCCTGGTCCCGAACCTGATTCACGAGGTCCGGGTTTGCCAGAACCGGTCCGACAAGGAAACTCGCCATTTGAACCGCCTGTGCCATCTGTACGGCGTCCTGTGCCCCGCTGTTATCGTGTTCCATCGAAAACGT
>CAZZHB010000099.1:1233-4353 GCA_964653615.1 uncultured Aquiluna sp. | reverse complement strand
GAGTTAGTCATCGAGATCTGCGCCGCCGCACCGTGGGTCAGCGTGATGGCGGTCGCCGATGAGGTAACAGTCACGGTGGCGTTGTCTGAAAGACGCTGGTAAGTAACCGTGAACGAAACGGAAATGGTGTCGCTAACCGATCCGGTGATTACCAGATCACTAAAGGTGGCAATACCGTCATCTCCGGCCCTTACCTGCCCGCCTGCGGTAATTGCTGCGGTGGTGCCGGAGACAGAGGCTGAGACTGTGATGTTCTTATTGGTGCCAACCGTAATGCGATTGCCAAATAGGTCTTCGACTCCAACAACAAAGCTAAAGCCTGCCTGGGCAACAACAGACACTGTGTCCGAAGCGGTGACGACCAGACGACCAGGCTCACCAGCCATAACGTTAAAGTTGCCGGTGGCTACAGTCAGGGTGCTGGTAGCCGTCTCAACGTTTAGGTTGAAGTTATAAACGCCAGTGCCAGTCATAACCTTGATGGCGTTGAAAGTAATGTTTCCACCGACTCGGCTCGAGGAGGTAAGACCGGTTACGGTTCCAGAGCCCGAGGTAACCTGCGCAGATGCGGTGTATTGGTAGGCAAGTCGGTTGTTACCATCCAGCACCTTGTTATAAGCATCTGTCACAAGAACCTGAGGTGGCGGGTTGAAGGTAACCGCCAAGAACTCATTGGCTTGCTCAAGGGTCGGACTGTTGGTTAGAGATAAGGCTCGCCCGACACCAAAGACCGCATTGGTTCCATCCACCACAGCCGCTGAGTAAGAAACTGCAGACGAGTAAGTGACCATGCTGGATGCCGAGATAGCTACGTTGCCAGCAACCGAGTTTGAGCCAGGCAGGTTCACTCCGCCACCAGCCTCAATGGCCAAGTTCGGAGCGGTCAGGACTGCACCAGTCACGGCGGTCACAGATCCTGGAGTGACAATCTTGAGGTTGGTCACATTCGCAGATGCGAATGTCGTGCTGGCTGCAATCGTCACGTTTCCCGATGCTGTGTCACCAAACTGCAGAGTAGTTGCCCTTAGGAATGTGTTTCCAGCTGCCGGAATCGCCAGCGCAGATGCTGAAGCATCGCCGAGCACGATGCCTCGACCGGCAGTGCGCTGAGCGATCTCAACGCGCGAGCTGTTGGTTGCCGAGATATTTGCGCTGACGGTGAAGGTGTCGGCAACAATCAAAATTCGCCTGCTGGAACTTGTGGTTGTGATCGCACCACTGACCGAAACACTGCCACCGCGCAGAATTACATCGCCCGCGATCTGCTTTGCGGCTGAGATGTTGATGTTTGAAGAGTTAGACGATGTTCCAACCTCAAGCAACGTTGCTGACGAAGAAAGCGTGAAGTTGCTGCCAATTTCCATGGATGCACTGAAAGTGTTGTTGGCCGGCAGAATTCGCATCGAGCCAGACGAGTTGAAATTGAAGTGGGCGGCACTGTTGGCATAAATCGTGTCCAGTTCGAATAGCGCTCCTCCACCAGCGGTGTTGTTGTAACCAAGACCAAATGAGGTGAAGTCACCGTTTGATCCCCAGGCGCGAATGTCTACTGCATCGCTGGCCGAGTTGGTGCTATTAATTACAACTGCAGAGGTGGCAGGAGTCCCGGTCAGCCAAGGTGCCACCCAGAATGCTGACTGGAATGTTGCGGTGACAGCGCGGAATTGGCTCGAGACATCGAACTTTCCAGCACCCATGTTGATAGTTGTTCCATTGCAAAGAGCTACTCCAGGCTGGACACCGTTTGTGCTGGCGTTACCAGTAGTCCCAGCTCCCCTCAAGATCATGTTTCCACCGCGTGTAGAGAAGACGTTATTCACTGCGGCAGTGCTGCTGGCTACACATGGACCCAAGGCAATTCCGGTGATTGCAGGCGCAGCAGTGCCGGATCCATTAGCGGCACCACCGGGCAATCCTGGATCAAACAAGCTGGCGGCCCCACCACCCATGACAATGTCTCCACCGGACGCGAGCGAACAGGTGCCTGCGGCGGTGTTCCAACCAGTGCAGATGGTATTCGTGGAATCAAGGTCGATGTTTCCCGCACCCGAAGCATCAGAATCTGCCCAGAAGACGACATCTCCACCGCCGGTGCGAAGATCGATGCCGGTAACAGTCTCAATGTAACCAAGGGCCCTCAATGTGATGCGACCGGAGGTGCTGGTTGACGTCATGTCCCTGTTGACGATGATGTTGCCACCATTGAACGTGATGTTTCCACTTACCGTGTGCGTGCCGGTTAGAGAAATATCCCTGGAGGTGTCTCCAACTTGAGGAGTCCTTCCAATGGTTAGGTTTCTAATGCCGTCGGTGTTGAATGAGAAGGCAGGGTTTTGACCAAAGAAATTAGCGGTCTTCGGAACAATCGTGACATCGCCCTGGGTGCGGAAGACAGTGGTCGGGTCGTCGAAGTCCCAGGTGTCCATAACCAAAGTCACGTTTGCACTCGAGGTTGTGACGTACGGGCTCGAGACGTTCGACCCAAAGAAGTTGTTTCCCGACGTTCCGTAGTCAAGCGTTAGGTCATTGACATTAGAAGAAACTGTGATGTCACCGTTGCGAGACAGGATCTGTGCCCGAATCATGTGAACATCGATGGAGTATGAGGGGTCCGAAGCACCGTAGATGTCGATACCACCGCCGCTGGCAGCGGTGGAGGCAATGGTGATGACGTTGGTGGCTGAGTTTCCATACAGTCGAACACCTTGAGCCGCACCGGTTGAGACACCCTTGATCTTTACCGCTGGTGATGCGGTCGCCGCGGACACAACCGTGAATGGGCCTGCGGTTTGGCCTGTGAAGCCAGTGTCGATAAAGGCAAATCCATAAGAACCGGAAACACCGTCTATTTCAAATGTTCCCGTGCCGGTGAAAGCTGTGAAATCTCGATAAATCAAAACACCGTATGTGCTGGTGGTTTTACCTCGGATAGCAACATCGCCACCGCCGGAGTAAATGCCACCTAGGTCATAGATAGTAACTGCACGATCTGTAGCGATCACAGCTGCTGCCGCATAACCGGTTGGGTGCCCAACAATGTTTGATGCCGTACCACCACCCAACGTGATGTCACCGCCGCCCGATACTGCGCTCGACGTCTGAGCACCGTTTGCCGAGTTG
>CAZZHB010000099.1:0-1223 GCA_964653615.1 uncultured Aquiluna sp. | reverse complement strand
CCCAGGCTGATGCCGCCCGAATTGTTGCCATCCGCGTCAGACCACATGATGATGTCACCGTTATTGGTCTGGACCCTGGCGTGCAGTGAGTTTCCGGTTCCTGAACCGCTGTTGCCTACTATGTCACCTTTGGACTTGAGTAAAACACTGCTTCCGGCAGTCTGAACTAGCAGATGCTTACCGGAATTGAGCGTGATCTTGTCGGCATAGACCTCAACTGGTCCGCTAGCACTCACATCGGAAAGCAGGTTCACTTCCTGGGTTGCAGTTGCCACCGTAGCGTTTGAACCAATAGTTAGTTTGCTCGCGTCCCAAACATCAGGCCAGAACTCGATGGTTGAGGTGAAGTTTGAGCCGAATGGGATGACGCTCACCTGTCCAGAGGTGCTAATGGTCGCGATGTTGTCGTTGCCATCCAAGCCATTCACAATCCAGTTAACATCTGCGACAGAGCTGGACACGCTGGTGCCTGCTCGCGCACCCCAGAATTGAGTGAAGCTTCCATTAGTAATGTTCAAAACCGAGTTAGTGCGGTAGGTGATTGGACCATTAGCTGATAGAACGTTCACAGCCGCAAGGTAGGTGCCGATTCCAGTAGAGCCTGCCGCACTGTGATTGACATTGAAAGAAACTCCACCACCAGAAGTTGCCAGCGATTGGAACGTGGTTGGGTTGGCAGAGTTTTGGTTATACAGACGCAACGCCTGGGCAGCGGTGCCAGAGATTGATGCCGAGATGGAAACTGCCGGAGTTGACGTTGCGTGTGAAGAGAACAAAGCTCCGGCTTCAGATTCCGCACTGATAAAGTACTCAAAGGCCTCAATCGCGGAGGTTGCCTGAGCATCGATGATGATTCGTCCGGTTCCAGTTACAAACTCGTCCAGCGACTGGAAGCTAAAGGCACTGTAACCGGCATTCTTTGCCCTACCTCTCGCAATGTAATCTCCGCCACCGGTGAAGACGTCAACAAACTTTCCAAATCCGACCGCCATATCGTTTAGGGCAGATTCGTTTCTAGCTCCGCTGTCCCAGGCGTAACCAGCCGGTCTTCCGTTGCCATCGCTCGCACCACCGGCCATGATGACGTCACCGCCACCAGAGACAGCACCGTAAGAGTAAACGCCATTCGCGGAGTTAATCCTGGTGTTGTGGCTAATCCAAATCAGACCAGATTCATTGGCATCAGTATCAGACCAGAAGATGATGTCGCCGTTGTTGGATTG
>CAZZHB010000098.1:0-4383 GCA_964653615.1 uncultured Aquiluna sp. | reverse complement strand
ACCTGGACGGCCTCGAGGTCGTTGATCTCGGCGACGATTGGGTGAGTGGAGGGGAGCTGGTCCTGACGGTATGCCCAGTTCTTCTCCAAAGCAGCGAACGTGGTCCACGCCTCTTTCCACTCGGTGGCGTCTGCGGTGGCAAGGGTTGAGGCATACTCGGCGAAAGACTCATTTAGCCACAGATCGTTCCACCAGCGCATGGTCACCAAGTCTCCGAACCACATGTGAGCTAGTTCGTGCAGGATGGTCACAACTCGGCGCTCGCGGACCGCATCAGTGACGGCAGAGCGGAACACATAAGTTTCGGTGAAAGTTACCGCTCCGGCATTCTCCATCGCACCGGCATTGAAGTCTGGAACCCAAAGCTGGTCGTACTTTTCAAACGGGTATGGGAAGTCGAATGCTTTCTCGAAGTACTCAAAGCCCTCTTTGGTCTTCTCGAAGATGTACTCAGGGTCCATGTATTGCGCCAGCGAGCCGCGGCAGAAAACGCCCAGTGGAATCTTGCGTCCGTCGAGAGAGGTGAGTTCATCGCGCCAGACCGAGTAGGGGCCAGCAATTAGCGCGGTGATGTAGCTAGAAATTCGCGGGGTAGGGGCAAAGCGCCACTCGGAGTTTCCATTGCCAAGTTCAATCGGCTCTGGTGTGGTGGAGTTTGAAACCACCTGCCAGTTTGAAGGGGCGGTGATGTGGAATTCGAAAGTGGCTTTGAGATCCGGCTGCTCGAAGACCGGGAACATGCGCCTAGAGTCTGGCACCTCGAATTGGGTGTAGAGGTACACCTCACCGTCAACCGGGTCCACGAAGCGGTGCAGGCCCTCTCCGGTGTTCGAGTAGATTCCCTTCGCAACAATTCTCAAAGTGTTCTGTGCTGCAAGATTCGGAACAGTGATTCGTATTCCGTCCGAGTGCTTGGCAGGATCCAGCGCTACGCCATTTAGCTCAATAAGCGAAACCGAGTCGGTGATGGCATCGACGAATACTTCAGATCCTGGTCGTTGGCAGCTGAAAACAATCGTGGTATCGGAGTCGAAAGTCCTCTCGCCCTTGGTCACGTCCAGCTTCACGAGGTAGCTTTCGGTGGTCACGGTTGCTGCACGATTCTGAGCTTCAATGCGAGTTAGGTTTTCGCCGGGCATGTTCTCTCCTGTTAAGAGTTTGTTTCAAGTAAGCCTAAGGGGATTTGCCCAGCGATAATTGAGCGTGTTCCAAATTCTGACAGCCGCTAGCACCAATCCAGCAGACTCGAAAGTGCTGACTGAAATTGGCGCTGCCTTGCTGGTTCTGGGAATTGTTGCCTTCATCGCCAATCGCCTCAAATTCTCCGTCGTGCCGCTTTATTTGCTGATTGGATTGGCGATCGGCGAGGGCGGCATCGTGCCGATGAGCGTTAGTGAAGAGTTTTTGAACACCGGCTCTCAAATCGGGGCCATCATGCTGTTGCTACTGCTGGGCCTGGAATACAGTGCGTATGACTTGTCCAAGGCGTTCAAGGAACGAAAAAGCGCCGGACTAATTGACTTTTTGGCTAACTCAATCCCGGGCTTTGTGCTTGGGTTGGTTTTGGGATGGGGGCTGGCCGGGGCTCTTGCGCTAGCTGGAATCACATACGTTTCCTCATCCGGTATCGCAGCGCAGCTCATCAAGGAAATGGGCTGGCGTCGATCCGAGGTCGCCAAGCGTGCAACCGGAATCTTGGTGTTCGAGGATCTAGCCCTTGCTCCCTACCTACCGCTTCTCACTTCTGTGGTCTTGGGAGTCGCGGTCTGGAGTGGATTCCTTTCCGTGACTCTAGCTCTGGCGGTTACGGGGCTGGTTATTTTGATCAGCTTCAAGGGTTCCAGCAAGCTGGTAAAGATTTTGGACCCCAATGAACCTGGTGGCTTACTGCTGACGGTGTTCGGAGCAGCACTCTTGGCGGCAGGCCTTGCGGATCTAGTCGGTTTCTCTGGGGTGGTAGCAGCATTCCTAATTGGACTTCTTCTGACCGGTGAAGTGGCAGAAACAGCGCGTGCTCGACTAAGCCCGATCCGAGACATCTTCGCCGCAATCTTCTTTTTGTTTTTCGGGATCACTACCAATCCGGCCGATCTCCCAAGTGTTTTGCCGCTAGCCCTGCTAATGGCCGTCTTCGGGATTGCAGGAAAGTATTTGGTGGGCTGGTGGGTCACTAGGGACCTAACCGACAGGCTCAGCACTTGGCGTGCTACTGGGTTCTTGATTGCGCGCGGTGAGTTCTCGATGGTTATTGCAGCCTTGGCAGCGCCGATTGTGCTGCAGGTTGAATTGCAGGCCCTCACCTTGGCTTACGTCATCATCACTGCTTTCGCAGCATCCATAGTGCTTCGATTTACACGCAGTAGTTTGGAGAGGTGATGAAGCGAATTTCAGTTGCAATTGCGGTACTAGCGCCGGTCAGCTATACGATGTGGGTGCTCTGGCTAGATTCCCAGGATCTCTTGCCAAATCCGCTAGCTACACATTGGAACGCCATGGGTCAGGCAGATGGCTTCTCCAGTGTCTCGCAGCACTTGATTTGGGCGAATTTCGCGCTAATTCTCGGCAGCGCTATGGTCTTGATTTCGGCACTTTTGCCAAGGATTCACCCAACCATGCGAAGACTGCTGTTGGGAATTACCGGTTACTTTGGGATTTTCATCTATGGACTGATGGTCTACGTGGTTGCCGCTCAAATTGGGCAGAGCGATTCCAGTTCTGTGCGAGTCGGGCTGGAAGTTCTTTGGTTTGTGCTACCGGTATTGCTGCTTACTCCGATGATGCTCTCGATGCCACAGGTCTTACTCTCGGATAAATTGCGTATTCAGCTTTGGGGTCTAACCATGTTGACCCTTGAGTATGCAGAGATTTCGGACATCAAGATTGCTGAGGTAAAGCCCGCTGCATTTGGCGGTTGGGGGATCAGGTTTGCCAAAGGTGTCGTTGCTTTTGTGCCGTCCAAGGGCCCAGGGCTGTCAATAACTACTAAGGCTGGCGAGGTAATCTTGGTCAGAAGCAATCAGGTTGAGAATCTAATTGCGGCCCTATCTCCAAAGATCTAGGAGCAAAATGCGCATTCACATCGCCACCGATCACGCCGGCATGGAGCTAAGTGCCTACTTGGTAGCTGAGCTGAGCAAACTTGGTCACGAGTTGATAGATCACGGCCCCAAGGTTTATGACGCTCTAGATGACTACCCAGGTTTCTGTATAGCAGCGGCCCAGGCGGTAGTTGCAGATCAATCGGCTGGTGTTGAAGCGCTGGGCATCGTGTTGGGTGGTTCCGGCAACGGCGAACAAATTGCCGCAAATAAGGTCCGGGGAATAAGGGCAGCACTGATTTGGAATCCGGAGACGGCTGCCCTAGCGCGTGATCACAACGATGCCAATGTATGCGCTCTTGGGGCTAGGCAGCACGATCAGGCGGAAGTGCTAGAGCTAGTAAAGATTTTTGTGGACCGAGATTTTTCAAATGACGAACGTCACGTGAGGCGAATTGGAAAAATCGCCCATTTCGAGCAAACCGGCGAGATCGTCTACTAGCTAAATGCCAGAGGGACATACAGTTCATCGAACGGCAAATCACTTCAATAAAAATTTTGCTGGCCAAAAAGTAGAAGTGACATCACCTCAGGGCCGCTTTACCGATTCGAAAGTTATTAGCAACACTGAGCTGCAAAGCGCCAAAGCGGTTGGAAAACAACTTTTCCTAATGTTCGACGCTGCAATTTTGCGCATTCACCTGGGAATTTATGGAAAGTGGCAGTTCAGCGAGCCCGAAGGTATTCCAGAGCCAAAAGGGGCGGTGAGGGCCAGGTTTTTTGCAGCCGGCAAACTTGCCGATCTACGCGGGCCAACGGCTTGCGAATTGCTAACTTTTGAGCAGTATGAGCAGGTAATCTCGCGGCTGGGCCCGGATCCGCTAGATCCAAATGCTGATGGCAGCCGGTTTGTCGAAAGGGTGTCACGCTCTTCGGTGGCCATCGGGCAGCTTTTGATGGATCAATCTGTGATCGCCGGCATTGGAAATGTTTACCGGGCGGAATTACTTTTTCGGGCAAATCTTGACCCGCATACCCCAGGGAAGTTAGTTCCAAGAGAAGTAGTCGAGTCAATCTGGCACGATTCGGTGGCGCTTATGCCGCTTGGAGTCAAGACCGGCTTCATGCTCACTCGAGAAGGTTTTTTGAAGGCAAAAACCAAAAAGCAAGACCGCTACTACGTCTATAAGCGAGAAGGTTTAGCGTGTCGAGAGTGCGGAAATGTGATCTCAATTGAGCTGATGGCAACCCGCAAACTTTACTTTTGTTCGGCTTGCCAGCGGTGATTTGGAGCGAGTGACGGGAATCGAACCCGCGTAATCAGTTTGGAAGACTGAGGCTCTAC
>CAZZHB010000097.1:0-4487 GCA_964653615.1 uncultured Aquiluna sp. | reverse complement strand
GTTCTAAAGAAGTACGACCCAGTAGTGCGCAAGCACGTTGAATTCCGCGAGGAGCGCTAAGAATGGCTAAGAAGTCGAAGATCGCTAAGAACGAGCAGCGCAAGGTAATCGTTGAGCGCTACGCAGAACAGCGTCTAGCTCTAAAGAAGGCTTTGGTTGACCCAACTTCCACCGCTGAGCAGAAGGAAGCAGCCCGTCTAGGACTGCAGAAGCTGCCAAAGGACGCAAGCCCAGTGCGCGTTCGCAGCCGTGACCTAGTTGATGGTCGCCCACGTGGTGTGCTTTCCAAGTTCGGTGTTAGCCGTGTTCGTTTCCGCGACATGGCACACAAGGGTGAGCTACCAGGCATCACCAAGTCCAGCTGGTAATTAGTTTCTAACTAGACCCGCCCCAAGGCCCAGTTGCCTTTTGTGGGCGGGTTTAGTCTTTCTGCCCCAACCCAGGCGGCTGCCAGTCGAAGCTCCTTCACCAATTCAGGGGTGATTGCCTTCAAATCAGCTTTTGATACCCAATCCTCATGCCAAAGCGAGAGTACCTTCAGCTCTTTAGCCTTGCGATCGTTCTTTAGGTCCACCCGACCCACCAATCGGTCCTTGTAGAGGATAGGCAGCGTGTAATAGCCAAACTTACGCTTTGGCTCGGGAGTGTAGATCTCGATCCGGTAGTCAAAGTTGTAAAGCCGCAGGGCTCGCTCGCGCCGCCATGTCACCGGATCAAATGGACTTAGCAGCCTCACTTGACGCTCTCCTATGTCAAAACTTTGCTCGAGGTCCAAAGCGGCTGGTGCGAAGGCTGGCTTTTCCCAACCCTGCACCCGAACCTCAACAACCTGCCCGGCTTCAACTAGCTGCTTCAGCATTGGCTTTACAGCTGTGGTGCGGAATCTGAAGTAGTCGGCAATGTCCTCAGCGGTTCCAACACCCATCGCCGTAACACTCTTCGATACCAGCGCAAGCTGCTGCTCCGCTTGACTGAGCGTAGGTTTTGGCAGTTCAACCTGCTCTGGTAGGGCGTAGAGCCTGGAGAACTTGGTTCTACCGGCGCTCATTAGCAAACCGGCGTCATAGAGGCGCTCCAAAACCACTTTCACCTCAGACCAGCCCCACCAGCTGCCTTTGCGCTGGTTTTGATCGTGTTCGAACTGAGAAACCGTCATTGGACCATTGGCCGTTAGTTCGGACTTGATCCAGTCAATAGTCTTTGCCTGTTCCTTGAGCATGGTTTGGACGCTGTGACGCTCCAGCGATGCCTGGCGACGGAAATCAAACAGCGCCCAGTCCGGCTTAGCCAAAAGCGTGGCGCAGTGAGCCCACTCCTCGGCAACCTGTGGTTGCGTGAAGGCCCACTGCTCAAACTCTGCCAGCGAGTAAGCGCCCATCCGGCTAAAGGCAGGTAGTAGGTGGGCGCGCTCGAAGACATTCACGCTGTCGAGCTGGAATACGTGGGTGGTTGCCAATACCTGGTCGAGCGTTGAGTAGTGGTTTTGAAAGCCCTGAGCGCTAAGCGCAAGCTTTCTCGCCTGCTCGTTGGTGATTGTGGGGACTACTGGCACGAGATTTAGTAGCGCTCTCCGCGCAATACCTCAACCTCTGTGACCCAAAGCGTGCAGGCGTAGTGCTCGAAATACTTCTTTTCCAGCGCCTCAAGGATTGCCGGCAGGCTGGCCTCGGAGACCACGCTCTCGATCTTGACGTTACCGCCCTCTAGATCGCCGGCCCTTTGGTTCTTAGGCCCCTGACCGTGGGCTGAGGTTACGGTGAAGCCCTTGGCTCCATTGGAAATTAGGTCCTTGGCTATGCGCTGCTCCAAAGACGCCTCAACCACGATGGTGAGCAACTTCCTCGTTACCAGCATCACAAACCAATCCCTTCGAGCAAATTGCTCAAAGAAAGCATAAGTGGAATACCCAGCACCAAATTGAATGGGAAGGTAAAGCCAAGGCTTGCCGTTAGGTAACGCCCCGGGCTTGCCTCCGGAAGTGCCAATCGCACGGCTGCCGGCGCTGCGATGTAGGAAGCGGAGGCTGACAGGACACCGAGAACCATGGCGCCACCAACACTCAGGCCGCTGAGCTGACCGGTTAGCACGCCGAGTGATCCCGCGAAGACAGGGAAGCAAACCGCAAACAGGGCCAGCCCAACCCCGCCAACCTTGAGATCGCTTAGTCGTCTACCGGCAACGATGCCCAGCTCGAGCAGGAACAGCGCCAGGATTCCGGTAAACAGTCCGCCAAAGAATGGTTCGATTCGGGTGTAGCCGGTCTCTCCGGTCAGCGTGCCAATCACCAAACCGCCAGCCAGCAACAGCAACGACTTACCAGTCAGCACCTCGCGCATGCTCTCGCCAAGTGAGACTCCGGAAGAGCTGGCCCGCTTGGCTAGCCAAAGACCAATCAAGATTCCAGGAATCTCCATTACCGCCAAGAGGCTTACCAGGTAGCCTTCGAACTCAATCTTTTGGCCCTCTAGGAAAACCAGTGCTGCGGTGAAGGTAACCAGCGATGTCGAGCCGTAGTGAGCGGCCAATGCACCGCGATCATCCTTGGTGTACTTGCCAAATAGCGGCAGCACATAGAAGGCCAACAGCGGCACGGCAGCGCTCAGCAGCAAAGTTCCCAACAGCGGATTGAGTACCTGCTCGAAGTCAGTCTTGCTAAGCGCCACACCGCCCTTGATACCAATACCCAAGAGCAGGTAGATGGTTATTGCCTGGTAAATCGGCTCTGGCAGCCTGAGGTCGGATTTCAGGCTGGTTGCCAAAAGGCCAAGCGCAAAGGCCAAAACCGGGACGCTAGTTAGGTTTTGGATCGCGGAATCAAGCATTAGTGCGTGAGTTGACCCAGTGCACTAATCAGGTCGCCGACGCTTCTGTCTGCGCTGGTCTGGTGCCTAAGCGGGGAGTTGAGGTTGATGGTGTAGTGGTTCTTACGGCCCTGGCGCTCTTTGGTGATGTAGCCGGCCTCAACTAGATCGTTGAGCACGTTTACCACCGAGCGGGTGGTGACACCCTCGATCTTGGCCAACTCATCCATGGTCAGCTCAGGATTGTCCGAAAGGGCAATCAACACGTGTGCGTGGTGGGAGAGAAAGGTCCACTTGCTACTCATTTACTTCTTCCTTTTCGCAAACTTGTCGAGCTGAGCCATCTCCTCCTCAGTTGCAGATCCGAAGGCAAACTTAGGCTCAACCTCAGCTGGGTGGGCAGTCTGACCCTTGGTCTTGATCAGCGAAGCGACGATGGCGATTGTGATAACCGCAACAATAATGCCTAGCGATAGCAGAGTCGGCACCTTCACGATGTCGTGTAGCGCGAGTTTGATACCCACCCAAACCAAGATGAAAGACAGTCCGACCTTCAGGTAGACGAAGCGGTGGATAAGGTCAGACAGCAGGAAGTACATTGCCCTGAGTCCCAACAGCGCAAAGGCGTTAGCCGCAAAGACAATAAATGGCTCACTGGTAACCGCGAAGATTGCCGGAATCGAGTCAACCGCGAAGATGATGTCGGTGAACTCAACCAAAGCCAAGACCGCGAGCAGCGGGGTGGCCATCAATACGCCAGCCTTGCGAACAAAGAACTTCTGTCCGTAGTACTTGTCGGTGGTTGGGACCAGTTTCTGGAAACCCTTTAGGAACTTGGATTCTGCAGGGTTGAAGTGCTTGTCACGCTGCAGCAGCATCTTGATACCGGTGTAGATCAGGAACGCAGCGAAGATGTAAAGAATCCAACCGAAGCTCTTGATTAGCACTGCACCGGCGGCGATGAAGATGCCGCGGAAGACCAGTGCGCCCAGCACACCAAGGAACAGCACTCGGTGCTGGTACTCGCGCGGCACGCTAAATGCCGCGAAGATCAGCGCCCAGATGAAGACGTTGTCTACTGCCAGGGATTTTTCAATGACAAATCCCGAGAAGTACTGCTGGCCAATCTCAGCGCCGAAGTCCAACCAGAGGTAGACACCAAAGCCAATACCCAGTGAAACCCAGAGCGCAGACCAAAGCGCTGCCTCCTTGATCGAGATTACGCTGGCGTGGCGGTGAGCAAACAGGTCAACCGCAAGCATTAGCAGGATTAGGCCAAGGGTTGCAGCCCAAAGCGTTACTGAAACGTCCACTGAGTTCCTATCTAGAAAGTTAATGCTAGAAATAATTTTCAGTAATACTAACTATAAATCTCCAAAAAATCTTCCAAATTGACAAAATCCCCTAGATTTCGGGGAAAAGTCCCCATCAACTCCCACGCAACACGCCGAGGCATAAGCCAACACAAGGGGTTTAGGGCATTAGGTTGATTTCGACAATCCTGTCCCACAACGTCCAGGAGGACATTATGAACAAGAGCGAGCTCGTAGCAGCAGTTGCAAAGCACACTGGTGAGTCTCAGGCAGCCGTAGGCCGCGTTATCGACGCAATGTTTGAGACCATTGGCGCATCAATCAAGAAGGGTGACAAGGTCACCATTCCTGGTTACCTAACCGTTGACAAGGG
>CAZZHB010000096.1:0-4833 GCA_964653615.1 uncultured Aquiluna sp. | reverse complement strand
ATTCTCTTAGTCGGCCACGAAGGCCACGAAGAAGTAGAGGGCACAGCCGGTGAAGCACCTCACGCTGTCCAACTGGTGGACGGTCCTGACGGCATTGCCAAGGCAAAGGTCAGAGATCCAAAGAAGGTGATTTGGCTTAGCCAAACCACCCTTTCGGTTGACGAGACCATGGAAACTGTCATCAAACTTCGCGAGAAGTTCCCAACTTTGCAGAATCCTCCAAGCGACGACATCTGCGACGCCACCCAGAACCGGCAGGTTGCCATCAAAAAGGTTGGTGCAGAAAGCGATCTAGTCATCGTGGTCGGATCGGCAAACTCCTCAAACACCGTCAGGTTGGTCGAGGTAGCGCTGGATGCTGGAGCTAAGGCCGCATATCGCGTGGATGACGCCACCGAGATTGAAGACTCCTGGTTTGAGGGCGTGAAGACCGTTGGTGTTTCCTCCGGTGCCAGCGTTCCTGAGGATTTGGTTGACGGAGTTTTGGCATTCCTAGCTCAACGCGGTTATGGAGATGTCAGAACAGTCACCACGGCTGAGGAAGACGTTCAGTTCTCGCTGCCCAAGGAGCTAAGAAAAGACCTAAAGGCTGCCGGAGAAGACGTAAGCAACAAGACTCAGCGGAGCTAACCCAGTTTCTTTTCAGAAACCAGTAGACCAGCTCGGTCATAAGTTCGCCAGGTTCCAACTTGAACGCCACGGTCAAATTCTCCCGAGCGCATCAAGGTTCCATCTTTTCGATAGAACTCCCAGAGTCCATGCATTTCACCATCGAGATAATCGCCCTTAAAGCGAGGAAGCCCGTTTTCATAAAACGGGCTTCGCTCTTGGTGGCTTTTTACCACTTAGACTTTCCGGCCGATCCGAGCTGGTTTGCAGCCTCGACAACTCTTGCCGACATTCCAGCCTCTGCAGCCTTACCCCAAGCGCGTGGGTCATAAAGCTTCTTGTTTCCAACTTCGCCGTCGATGCGAAGCACGCCGTCGTAGTTCTTGAGCATGTGGTCAACAACTGGACGGGTGTATGCGTACTGCAGATCGGTGTCGATGTTCATCTTGATGACGCCGTACTTAACCGCGTCAGAGATTTCCTGCTCGGTCGAGCCCGAACCACCGTGGAAGACCAAGTCAAAAGGCATTGCCTTGCCATACTTGGCGCCAACCTCGTCCTGAATCTGCTTTAGCAACTCCGGGCGAAGCTTTACGTTTCCTGGCTTATAAACGCCGTGCACGTTTCCGAAGGTTAGGGCTGCCATGTAGCGACCGTTTTCTCCGAGACCCAAAGCCTCAGCGGTAGCCATGCCGTCGGCAACCGTCGTGTATAGGTGCTCATCAATCGCACCTTCAATGCCGTCCTCTTCGCCGCCAACAGCACCGACCTCGATCTCAAGGATCGATCCGATGTTTTTGGTTCTAGCTAAGAACTCTTTTGCGATCTCTAGGTTTTGAGCCAGTGGCACCTCAGAGCCATCCCACATGTGAGAGTTGAAGATTGCCTCGCCGCCGGCCTTTACGCGCTCCTCAGACAGTGCGATCAAAGGCTTAACAAAGCTGTCGAGCTGCTCAAAGTTGCAGTGGTCAGTGTGAAGGGCGACCTTGATATCGTAGTTCTTGGCAACTTCGCGAGCGAATGCAGCAAATCCCAAAGCGCCCGAAACACGGTTCTTTACGGTTGGGCCAGACCAGTAGTCAGCACCACCGGTAGTGACCTGCAAGATGCCATCCGAACCAGCGGCTTGAAGACCCGCTAGCGCTGCATTCAAAGTCTGAGAGCTGGATACGTTGATCGCAGGGTATGCGAAGCCTCCGGCCTTGGCGCGGTTAAGCATCTCCACGTATTGTTCGCTGTTTACTACACCCATGCGAGCCTCCTTAGGCCTTTGCTGGCTCGCCCAATAGGCGGCTGCGATCTGGAATTAGTTCTACGGTTGCGTCAACCAAGTTTTCAATTGAGTGCAGGCCGCTGGTTGGCTGCTGCACCTTGGCAGCACCCCACTGGACGGCGGCCGAGATGCCTTCGGCGACATCGAATCCAACACCAAAAGCCTCCGGGGTGGAAGGGTGGCTGCTGACTGCCGCTAAGAAACCGGCGATGGTCGAGTCACCTGCACCTACGGTGTTGATTACCTTTACCGGTGGGGTGTAGGCGTGAATCGCGTGAGTCTTAGTGATGGCAACGATTCCATCCACACCCAAAGACGCCATGACACAGTCGACGCCCCACTCGTTTAGCTGGTGAGCGGCATCGATAACGTCACCGATGGTGTTTAGGTCACGTCCAACGCACTCAGCTAGCTCGTGGGCATTTGGCTTCATGATGGTTGCCTTACCCTGCTGAGCCCAGTAGCGAAGAGCAGGGCCAGAGGTGTCTAGCACGACCTTGACGCCCAGCGCCTTCATGCGATCAAACAGTGGGTGCAGGTCAATAACCTCACCGGTTTCAACAATCTCAGGGTGAGCGCCGGCCACTACCAGCCACTGGGCATCATTTTCTACGACGGTCTTCTCGGTGAGAGCTACAACAGCATCCCAGTCGCTTTGCTTTAGCGGCCTGGGGCTCTCGTTGATTTTGGTGGTAGGACCGTCATACTCAACAACGGTGGTTGAAACACGCAAGGTACCTTCGATCCAAACCGGCTTTAGAAATCCCGATCCAGTGCGCTCTAGCACGCCTGGGTCGGCGTCACCGATAGGCACAATGCCAGGGGCTGCAATGTTTGCAAGCTGAAGACCGCGCGAGACGTTAATTCCCTTGCCGGCAAGCTCTTCACCGACGCGCTCAGCGCGGTTTACTCCGCCTTCAACCAAGTTCTTTACGAAGTAGGTTCGATCCAGCGTCGGGGACGGGGTGAGAGTAACGATTGGCGATTTGATGCCAGCCATTAGGGCTCCTAGATGTGAGAAAAATAGATTCAGTACTCACATCGTTGTAGGCACCGCAAACACTATAACCAATAAACCGGCTGCCGGCGGTAGCAAGCAATTTCTGGTTTGGTTTTGTTTTTACGTGAGGTTATTGATTGATCCCTTTGAGAGTCTGCTTAGTCGCTAAAAGCAGCTCATCCAAGCTCTCAGATTCGTGGCGTTTGGCCATATTCAGCACGATGCGAGCGCAGGCATCAGCATCTGCCAGCGCATCGTGGTGTTTGAACTCTTCGTGCCCAATCGCATAAGCCACCGCGTTTAGCCGGTAACTCTCAAGGTTGTAGGTTTTGCGAGCCATTAGAAGACTGCAGGCATAGCTGAGGTCCGGTAGGTCAAAGTTCACCTCTTGGGCAGCTGCTCTGAGAACGCCCATGTCGAACGAGGCATTGTGAGCGATAAACGGCAAACCCTCAGTGAAAAGCAGTAGATCGGGAAGAACGTCTTCCCAATTCGGGGCATCAATCACGTCCTCGGGATGTATGCCGTGAACTCGGATGTTGCCCTCGTGAAACCAATTGTGGGGAAATGGCGGCTGAAACAACATCGATAACGACTCTTGAATCTCACCATCAACTACCCGCACAAGCCCCACCGCACAAGGCGATGCGGGAGATCCGTTCGCGGTTTCAAAGTCGATTGCCGTAAAGTCCAAGGCCATCAGGCAATTATGAGGCAATAAACTTTCGCGGTGGCCTTAACTATCGGAATCGTGGGACTGCCTAACGTAGGCAAGTCGACCCTCTTCAACGCACTCACTAAGAACAACGTCTTGGCGGCGAATTACCCATTCGCAACCATCGAGCCAAACATCGGAGTCGTGAACCTTCCGGATGCCAGACTGACTCGTTTGGCGCAGATCTTTGGTTCAGAGCGAATTCTTCCTGCACCGGTGTCATTCGTTGACATTGCAGGTATCGTCCGCGGAGCATCAGAGGGCGAGGGTTTGGGTAACCAGTTCTTGGCAAACATTCGTGAAGCGGATGCAATTGCCCAGGTGGTTCGCGGCTTTGCAGATTCTGATGTGGTTCACGTTGACGGCAAAGTTGATGCCAAGAGCGATATCGAGACCATCAATACCGAACTGATTTTGGCCGACCTGCAGACCCTGGAGAAGACCAGACCTCGCGTTGAAAAAGAGGTGAAGGGCAAGAAGGCCGAGCCAGAAGTTCTCGAAACCATTGATGAAGCGCTAAAGGTTTTGAACGAGGGCACGCCTTTGTCGCTCAGCAAAGTCGACATCGCCCCCATCAAGGACCTGGGCCTTTTGACCGCGAAGCCAATCCTGTTTGTCTTCAACGTCGACGAGGCAGTCTTGACCAGTCCAGAAAAGCGTGCCGAGCTAGCCGCTTTGGTTGCACCGGCCAAGGCAGTCTTCTTGGACGCCAAGGTCGAGTCTGAGCTGATTGACCTAAGCCACGAGGAGGCTCAGGAGCTTTTGCAGTCCCTGGGTCAAGAGGAGTCTGGCCTGGACCAGCTGGCTCACGTTGGCTTCGAGACGCTAGGGCTTCAGACCTACCTAACCGCAGGTCCAAAAGAGTCGCGCGCCTGGACCATCCGCAAGGGCTGGAAAGCCCCGCAGGCAGCTGGTGTGATCCACACCGACTTCGAGCGTGGCTTCATCAAGGCCGAAGTTGTTTCCTTCGCAGATCTGGATGCAGCCGGTTCCATGTCAGAGGCCAAGGCCGCCGGCAAGGTCCGCATGGAGGGTAAGGACTACGTCATGCACGATGGCGACGTGGTGGAGTTCAGGTTCAACGTTTAGCCGGCATCGAGGGATTACTCGCAATTGGCTGCACTGACCAAATCTTGGCGCTGTAACATTGCTCAAAGCTCAAACTTGAGTAACTAATTCGACTTCGGGGGACTGCATGAAGAAACTGCTGGGAGCACTGCTCGCTACTTTGCTGAC